>DATGXP010000263.1:0-7827 GCA_035298845.1 Chitinophagales bacterium | reverse complement strand
AACATCCTTTAATCCATATGCAATAGGCTGAAAGTTGTCTTTCAACCTTCTGTCAGAATAGGTGTTCCAGGCATTGGCCACCGCTTCTCCGTTAGCATTGTTCAGGTTCTGTATTTCTAATCTGTATCCTCCCGGGGCATCTACGCCAATACCAATCCTAAAGCCATACAAGGTAAACCTGCGCGCGTTGTAAATAAACAAACTTAACCGCGCATTGCTGGCACCTTGTGTAGTATCATTAAACAAGCCGCTATCGCCATTATTTTCAAATGCATAGCCCGTGGTAGATACATCAGCATTATCAGGCCTGCCCTGTGCAGCCCTTACCGCACCGCGCACATCTAATGTGGCACCGCCAAAGGGGGCATTGGTGCCAATCCCAATAGCAGAACCGTTATCATAAATTATTGCATTGCATATTTCTGCCGCACTCGAAAACTTGGTTACATAGTTAATAGCTGCGCCTGCACAAAATGCCGAGTTACCGTTTACACCTGAAGGTCCTGTATTGCCCTGCGGCCCGGTAGGCCCAGCATTGCCGGTAGCACCTGGCAAGCCTGTAGGGCCTTGTGCCCCTGTTGCGCCGGTGTTTCCATCATTGCCTTGTGCACCGGTAGGTCCGGTGTTACCTGCTGCGCCCTGGGGACCGGTTGCACCATCGGCACCGGTAGGGCCTTGCGCTCCTGTTGGGCCTGTGTTCCCATCATTGCCTTGTGGGCCGGTAGGCCCGGTGTTACCTGCTGCACCCTGAGGGCCGGTTATACCATCAGCACCGGTAGGGCCTTGTGCTCCTGCAGGGCCGGTGTTTCCATCATTGCCTTGTGCACCAGTAGGTCCGGTGTTACCTAATGGGCCCTGAGGGCCGGTTACACCATCAGCACCAGTAGCGCCGGTGTTACCCGTAGCACCCTGTATACCTGTAGCACCTGTAGGGCCAGTAGCACCGCCTCCAACACCGGTAGCTCCCGTAACTCCCGTTGGGCCTGTGTTACCTTGTAAGCCTGTAAGGCCCTGTGCGCCGGTGGCACCGGTAGGGCCCTGAGGGCCTATGGGGCCGGTAGCACCTTGTGGGCCCGCATTGCTATTAGCAGCATACAAAGCATAAGGTACGCTTATTAACTGCGTAGTACCCATATCGGTAAATGTACCCGTGTTATTAATGTCGACTTCTACCTGCATATATTTAGCCCCATTGCCCCAGTTAACAGTAGCCAGATTGTTTAGTGCACCTATTTGCACGTTAACCAGGCCAAACTGATTTGTAGTAGTTGTTATTAACTCTGTAAATACTACAGTGCCTGAAGCCGTAATATCATGAATAGATACCCTCAACTTTACCGGCGTAGCATTCGCTACCGGGTTACCGGATGAATTGCGAACGACTGCCTGGTAATTCATAAAATTAGGAGCCTGCGCAAAAGAGGTCAGTTGCAAGCCAACAAAAAGCAAACATGCCAAAAGCTTTGTGTACATAATAGATAGGAGTTTGATGATTATCTTCAAAAGTAGTTATCGGGTAAAGGCAATGAAAAAAACAAGCATGTTTAAAGCAGTAAAAAACTGTGCATTCGTAGGTTTCATGTTAGTTTACCCGGCATATAATGTACTTAGCATTTGAATTGCTATTGCCTGAAAACTTATCCATTTTCACTACATGAATAAAAGAAAGCTACTGGGTGCGGCCGTTTTTTTCGGGTTGGTTACACTCATCATTTTACTTATAAAACCAAAAGATAAAGGCGCAACGTATAGTCCGTACTTTCGGGCATTGAACCAGGAACTTAAAACAAATGGCCCCGGCCGGCCGGTGGTAATAGTTGATTTAGATTTACTTGATTCAAATATCGCGGAACTTAAAAGGCATTTTCACTCATCCCGACATTACCGTGTGGTAGATAAATCATTGCCAAGCTACCCTCTGCTAAGTTACATTATGCGCAGCACAGCAACCAAACGGGTTATGTGCTTTCATCAGCCGTATTTAAACGCGTGGGTTAGGGAAAAACCAGATGTGGATTTATTATTGGGAAAACCCATGCCATTGGCAGCTCTGGAAACCTTTTATAATAATCTGCCCGACTCTAGCACTTTTAATCCCGCCAAGCAGGTTCAATGGCTAATTGACAGTAAAGAGAGGCTACTGCAATATCTGCAATTTGCTAAACGCAGTAACCGCCAGTTGCAAATAAACATTGAGATTGATGTGGGATTACACCGCGGCGGATTGAAAGAACCTGAACATTTAGGCGAATTACTAGCTATTATTCAAAAAGAAAGCGACTACTTATCCTTTACGGGTTTTATGGGCTACGATGCACATGTACCCGAGGTATTTTTTCCATTAGGAAGCCCTCAATTAGCCCTGCAGGATGTTATAAGAAGGTACTCATCTTTTGTATACGCAGGAAAAAAGCAATTTCCGGACCTCTTTGCAAAGCCACTCACCTTTAATGGCGCCGGTAGTAAAACCTACCAGATGTATGATAACGATACTATTTTGAATGACCTTGCTGCCGGTTCCGGCTTATTGCTGCCTTCAGATTTTGATGTGGCTACTTTAAAAAACCATCGGCCGGCAGTTTTTATTGCTACCCCTGTATTAAAAAGAGAAGAAGGAATCAAAATTCCCTTTCTTGAGTTTTTGGAGCCGGTAATGCGATGGTGGAACCCCAACCTGGCCATATCCTATTTTATATATGGTGGCAGATGGAAAGCAAAGCATTACTCACCTGCAGGATTGCAGGACAACAGCTTATACGGGTTTAGTTCTAACCAACAAATTGTAAACGGAGCGGCATCGACAGAATTAAATATTGATGACTATATTTTTTTGCGGCCAACACAAAGCGAGGCTGTAATGCTTGAATTTGGCAATATATATACCGTTCGCAATGGTAAGTTAGGCGAAACCTGGAAAGTGTTTGAACAATAATGCCTATTTCGGCTGCCCACTTTGGTATACCCTGAAAGGTAAAATAAAAACGGGCTGCTATTTTGCAAGCAACCCGTTTGATTTTGAGCGAATAGTATTTTATTACCTCTCTGATTTAATGTTCAAACGTTCATTAATTAAATCAAGCTGAGCTTTCATGCTTTTTATTATCTCTGTATTATCAAGTTGCAGGCTGCTGTTTTGTTTTTCCAACTCCTCAATTCTGGCCTGCTGCTCTTCAATTTTTTTAATCAAACCCTGGGTAACACTTACGTTTAAGGTATGTATGCGGTCATAGTCTACGGCTTTAAAGTCGTCTACAAATTTTCCAAAAACGAATAAGCTATCGCTGCGCCCCTCCCAGTTTGTTACTGCAAACGAACAATCGCTAAACACGCGGTTAACAGTAGCTTCTGTTTCTTTATTCAAGCGGATAAACTTTACCTTATCACCTGGTTTTAAGTTATGTGGTTTATTCAGCAATACTTCAAGTGATGAATCCTCGGCACAAAACCGCGTGCCGGTGCTAAGACAATAAATATCGGGCAACCAACCCGTAGATGTAATTACAGCCTGAGGGTACACCTTCTCTACCTGTTGCGCGATAAATCCCTTTTTGACAGCGCTGCCGGATGCAACAGTATCTATGTGCGTATAGTCGGTCACCTGTATTTTCAGGAGTGTTTCCAGGTCACTAATAGGGTCGCTTATTCCCTTTACATGCTTAATGCGGATATCTGAAATGGCATTAAACTCAGGGCAGCGAATTCGGTTACTTGCTGCCAACGAGTAGGCTATATTGCCACTGGCACTACCGGTGTTGCCGCTACCGTTCAAATAGCCATAGCTATTGTTACCGGTGGCTATACCGCCGCTTATTTCTACCGGAAATGATGGAGACGCAGTGCCAAAGCCTACTTTATTGCCTTGCAAAACGGTAAGTGCCCTGTCGCCATTCCAGCCACCATCGCCATATAAAAGGTAAAACCTGTCGGAGTTAACATGTATATAGTAATCTACGTTGTCGTTATCTTCAAAAGTAATGGTAGGCGATGCACTATATGAAGTAAGAGCATTTAACCGTGTAGTGGCGTTGGGGTCTACGTAGTAGTTGCCATCGCTTTCATCGTACCAGGTGTTGTTAAATGCATAGGTAAGCCCGCGCAGGTAGTTGTAATTGTTACCCGGGTACGATAACCAGGAATCGTTAATACTGGTATGGTAATATGGAGAGTTAACGCCGTTAACGCCACCATATGCGTTACCCAAAGAGTTTACACCCAGCCATCCTGTGGCCTGAATATTGCCGGCACCCGGTGCAACGCCGCCCGATGCCAAACCACCATCTGCCCTTAATAATCCGGGCGTATAAGTGCCACTTGTAAATGCTGCTGTTTGATTAAGACGCAGCCAGGTATCGTTGCCCTGTAAGGCCAGTTTACCTTGCAGTGCTATGTTGCCCTGTACATCAAGCTTTTGAGAAGGTGAGTTGCCAATACCCACGTTACCATTATCGTACCTTACAGTCAGGTGTTCGGTGTAAGTATTGGATCCATTGCCGCCAAAATCCCCGAGACTGAAATGGTAGCTGCTGTTTAAGCCCATTTTAAACGAACGATAACTGGTACTGCCATTGGTTTTGCTTAAAACCAGCTGTCCATCGGCAGCAGTGGTCGGGCTAACGTTATCGCGGCCAAGTTGTAAGGTTGTAGTACCGCTACCGCCGCTTAAGGGGTTTGTGTTACCAATGGCAACGTTGCCGTTAAAATCAATCCGCATTTTTTCGGAGGTGATGTCTAACAAACTTGTACCGCTGCCACCAGTGGTACCGGTGCCGGTAAAGAAAGCCAGATCGGTAGATTGTATCAGGGCATTGTTAGGCTGGTAATTGTTGCGGCGTATGCCGGCAATTTTAGCACCTATCTGATTGGGTTCTGAATCTCGCCAGCCAGCAAAGGCAATTTCAAAACGGCCGGTTTCGGCACCAACTGCTACCGATGTAGCTATAGAAGCACCGATGGTACCTAACAGCAAGCCATTACCTGAAAGTACTGTTCCGCTTCCTGCAACATTTAGTTTTCCATACGGGGTTGCTGTTCCAAGCCCTACTTTATCTGTTAGAGTTGTTTGGTATAAGTAGCTGTTGGTGTTATCCCTGGTCCAGTAGCCTATGCTACCGTTATTGGGCTGGGTAGAAGTAAGGTTTTTAGAACCATCGGTATATACTGCGGTAGAGGCTGTAAGCCCTGATAGATTAAGCCCGGCAAATACAGGCGATGCCCCCGCGTGTATATCCTGTGGTGCAGTTACAGTAACGGCGCCGGTAGCGGCAGAAACTGTAACGCGGTTAGGTGTACCGGTTAGCGAAGTTACACCGGCATTGGTAATAGTACCGGTTGTAGTGATAGGGTTGGGCGACAGCGTAATACCGCTGCCGGCAGAGATAGATGTGACCGTGCCACCGGATGAAGGGGCGGTATTGGCAATAGTAAAATTAGGGTATGTGCCGCTAACTGAAATTGAACTTCCGCCATTAAGCACTACTGTTTGGTCGGGTGCGGTATTAGTAACGGTAATTGAACCCGAGGTACTATTAATATTAATGCCGGTACCGCTGGTAAGCGTAGTATTCAAGAAGGCATTGCTGCTTGTGCCAATTAATAGCTGGCCGGCCCCAACGGCAGTTAAACCAGTGCCACCAAGGCTTACCGGCACCACACCCAAACCAAGTGTAGGGTTGCCACCCCCAGTACTGGTTAGGGGCGAAATAACCGAAATGCTGGCAATGCTGCCACCGGCATCGTTTAGTTTTTGCCAATTGGGCGAAGCCGGTAAACCCGTATTAATATACAATCCACCGGGCGATAGGGTAGCCCCTGTATTATACACTACCAGGCCTTTTTTAGGTAAAGCAATAGTAGTGGCATCAGCGGCCGATTGCAGATCTACATTGGGAAACGAAACGCCTTTATTCCCCGATGTTATATCTAATATAGCCGAGTTGTTAGGTGTGGCGCTACCAATGCTCAGGCTGCCTACAGAACCATTGCCGCTTAGCCTGAAATCGCCGGTTTGCAGAGTTGTGCCGTTCCATATATAATAGCCGCTACCCTGCGGTACATCAGCCGGTTGAATATTGTTAGGTGTAAAACGGGTGCCGTCTCCTCGTAAATACTGCCCGGCACCTGCGCTGCCGTTTACGCGGTAACCATTTCCCGTTGCAACGTTCACGTCACCTTTCACATCCAGCTTGTAATTAGGAGAATTAGTTCCTATACCTACATTTTGCGAAAATACCATGGATGAGGTAAAAGCAATGAATAATAATAGTGGATATATTTTTTTCATAGCAATGATTTAACAGTACGTTTACAAAGATTACTTCTGCTACGCAAAATCTGCTCTTTAAAGCCCATTATTATGCACTCAAAAATAATTCATTCGTAGGATTCATATTAACTGCAGCATTATAAAAATGCTTTCAATTCGGTATTATTACAGTATGACACCTTCGTCGGATTTATTTCACCTTATAAAGTCGCTAAAGCAAACAGAGAAACGGTACTTGAAGGTTTATGCGTCTAAACTATCAGATGGCAAAGCACCTCAATATATGCAGCTATATAAGGCTATAGAATCCATGTCTGAGTACGATGAAAATTGGCTAAAAGCACATTTTAAAGGCAAGACATTTATAAGACAATTGCATGTAGCTAAAAACTACCTTACTACCATTATTCTACAATCTTTGGTAGCGTACTATTACGATAGTTCTGCACATAACAGCCTTGCCCTATTATTGCAAACTATAGAAATTTTATACGATAAAGATCAGCACCATTTGTGCCAAAAGCAAATTGAAAAAGGTATCCGCCTGTGCAAAACATACAGTAAACACAATTTCCTTTTTATTTTTCTGGAATGGCAAACCCGTCTTTTGATACGCAGACAAGACTACGACAAGGCTTTAAATGCAATTGAAGAGCAGGCTTCTATTTTAACCGCATTGCAGCAATATCTGAGCGCAAAAGAAAGGGCGCTTAAAATCCATCGTCGGCTAATTACCAAAGGGTTTCCGCGTACAGAGGATGATATAAATATGCTAAAAGAAGATATGCTGGATTTTGCAGGATCCGGCCATCTTACTGGTGCACTACCTGAGGAAGCATACTATCGCCTTTTTGCATTAAGTAATTATTATGCAGGAAGTGGCGAGCAGAATAAGAGAGCGCAAACTATGAAGCAGTTAGTGGTTATGCTTGAAGATAATATGCCTTATTCGCTGGAACACCCGCACTTTTATATAAGTGCACTAAATAACTATTACAACGCCCTTGTAAGCGCAGGGCAAATACGGCTTGCAAAAGATGTTCTTCGAAAAATACGTAACCTATCGCAAAAGCTAAACCCTAAAAGACACGACACAAAAAACTATGCCTTGTTGGTCTCGTACGATATTGAACTGGAGATTGCCATGCTAACCAACGAAACGCATTCTGTGCTTAAGTATGTGCCAGAGATAAAGTTGCTTATTGATAAAACAGAAGGCGTGTTTCAAAAGTCAACTACGCTGGAACTTGTCTTTAACACCGCGCGGACGCTGTTTGTTGCAGGTAATTACAGCGAGGCTTTAGATTGGGTAAACCGGATACTTAATGAAAAAATGTCGGATGCACGGGAAGACCTGAATGCAGCCGCCCGTATTTTATACCTGCTTATACATTACGAACTTGGTAACGATATTTTATTGGAAAGCATAATTACATCTACCAAAAACTCACTAAAATATAAACGCAGACTTTTTAAAGCAGAGCAAATTGTATTAAACCACCTTACCCGATTAAACGGAGCAAAGAAAGACAAAGACCGGAGGGTAATTTTTACCAGCTTAACTC
>DATGXP010000262.1:0-2672 GCA_035298845.1 Chitinophagales bacterium | reverse complement strand
TGCCGGCCCTGCCAGTAAGAATTTTGGGGAGGGTGGTAACAATAACTCTGATCACTACCTTATTTTTAATAACAGCAAACCCAATGTCCTCGTTTCTGTGCTTGTTAACGCTTCATCTCCAGGCAACCGCACTATTGAATTACGGGATGCGGCAAATAACATACTGCAGTCTGCTACGGTTTACATAGCATCGGGAGACCAGACTGTGCCACTGAATTTTTACATACCTGTTGCAAATAATCTGCGTATGGGTATCTGGACCGGCACAGCGGCACTTTACCGCAATAGTTCAGGAGCCACTTACCCCTACGTATCTACCGATGGCAGTCTTAGTATAATATCTAACGATGTGGGGTCGCAGCAGCGTTACTATTTTTTTTATAACTGGCAGCTGCAAGCTGCTCCTTGTGTGTCTGTACGCGTGCCTGTAACGGCTAATGTTGTTTGTACTTCTATTGATGAGCCGTCTGATTTTGGCAGTATAGTTTTAACGCCAAATCCTGCTACATCATTGCTTAATGTGCAGGTAAACAATACCGGAGTAACCTATAACAGCGAAGTTATTATCCGTAACGTTTTAGGAGAGGCAGTAATGCGCGAGACACATGATGTTAAGAGAAGCAATAGCTGGAATTTTGATGTTTCTGCCATGCCGGCCGGGGTGTATATACTTACGCTTGAAAGTGGAGGCAATATGCTCACACGGCGATTTGTAAAAAAGTAGCAAACTGTAAATTTAGAAAGGCCGGCGATAGCCGGTCTGTGCGGGTTAATTTTTACATTGGCTACATACTGTTCTTCGTCGTAGATCACAATTTGTGTAAGAGGGTTCGAAAAATGTCAACCCAAAAATGAATTAAATGATTGATTTTGAGGAATTTGTGTTTTTAGGTGTCAACCCAAATTTTGACTTGTGTGTAAACCCTGTAAATAACCCAAAGATATATTAATGGCAGATATTACTTATCGGGCACCTGGCTCAGAGTAGGGGTTTTAATATTCTCTTTGCCGGTTAATCCCTCTTTAACCTGTATTTGAATACCATCTGAAAGGCCGGTTTTAATTTCTTTCTTTTCAAGTTTTCCAGGAGCTGTTTCTATTTCTACAAACACCTTTTGCCCTTCAAAGGTCAATACGCTTTCGGGCACAGAGAGCACACTGTCTTTTCGCGATAAGATGATATCGGCATTGGCACTGTAGCCTGCGCGAAGAAATTTGCCTTCTTTCAGGTCAACGGCGGCCTTTATTTCAAATTGAATAGCGCCGTTTTCGGTTACTCCTTTTGGACTGATGTATTCAAGTTTAGCCTCAAACTTATCTTCCTGCAGGGCGCCTATAGTTAATATCAAGGGCATGCCCACATGTATTTTACCTACTTCCGATTCATCTACCTTACCTACAAATATCATTTCGCCCATATCGGCTACGCTGGCAATGGTAGTTCCCTCATTAAAAGTATTGCTTTCTATTACCGAGTTGCCCTCTTTAACCGGCACATCGAGAACCATACCGCTGATGGTTGATTTGATGAGTGTATTGGTAACCGAACCCTGTTTGGCGCTGGTACCTTCTTTAATGAGTTGCAAACTGTTCTGAGCTGCATCCAACTCTTCATTGGCAGTTTGGTAGCGGTTATTTACTGTTTGGTATTCCTGGGCCGATATCACCTTGTCTTTATAAAGCTGGGTCAGGCGCTCGTATTCTATCTTCGCATTATCTACTGCAATCTTAGCCTGGTTCAGGCGGTTCTCAGCATTGCTCAGGTTAAGCATGTTGGGTATAATTTTTACCCGCGCTATTACATCGCCCTGGCGCACTTTGTCGCCGGCTTTTATAAACAACTTTTCTACAATGCCGCTTACCTGGCTTTTCATGGCCACTTCGCGGCGAGGGTTTATGGCACCAGTAGCTACTGTTTTTTGAATAATTGTTTGAATCGATGGCTGAACGGTGGTTATCTTTTCCGGTTCTTTCTTCGATTTGCTATACAGAAAATAGAAGGTCCATCCGAAAATGCCTAATACCACTACTACTAACAATACTTTAATAATCTTACCTAACATGGTTTATGTTTTTTATTCTGTTCTCAATGCTTCTACCGGTGATATTTCCAGGGCCCTGCGGGCCGGAATAAGCCCCGCCAACAAGCCAGAGAATATCAATACTGCTAATGCTTTTAATGCTACACTCAAATCTACACCAGGGTGCATAAACATGCTATCGCTATCTACCGGCATGTATTTGTTTATCAGTTCTAATAAGCCAATACCTATGACCAAACCTGTATAACCGGCCACGGCAGTTAGTGTTACCGACTCCATTATCAGCTGGCTTACTATTGCGGCCGGTGTAGCGCCTATGGCGCGACGCACACCAATTTCGCGGGTGCGTTCTTTTACCACTATCAGCATAATATTACTTACCCCAATTATACCTGCCATTAAAGTGCCTATGCCCACAAACCAAACCAATAACTCTATACCGCTAAACAGTCCACTCATTTTGCTAAACTGCTCTTCCATATTCCAGTGGCCAATGGCGCGCATGTCGTCAGGCGCTATTTTATGGCGTTCTTTTAAAAGTGCCAAGGCTTTCTTTTCAGCTTCCAGTGCAGATACACCATCGGCAGCCATTACCGAGAACCAACCTACTTTGTTACCCATGTTAAATGC
>DATGXP010000261.1:0-15229 GCA_035298845.1 Chitinophagales bacterium | reverse complement strand
GTAGCCCCCGCAGGGCCGGT
Source organism: Chitinophagales bacterium (assembly GCA_035298845.1). Classification (GTDB taxonomy): domain Bacteria; phylum Bacteroidota; class Bacteroidia; order Chitinophagales; family LD1; genus Bog-950. The sequence continues at coordinate 15,209 of DATGXP010000261.1, read as the reverse complement.
ATCACCGGTGGGCCCCGTTACGCCTACGCCGGTTGGTCCCGCTGGCCCGGTAGGGCCTGCTAATCCTTGTGCTCCTGTATCACCCGTAGGCCCTGTTGCACCGGGCGTTCCGGCGGCTCCTGTTGGGCCGGCCGGGCCGGTATCTCCTGTTGGGCCGGTTAATCCGTTTGCACCGGTAGCACCTGTATCGCCGGTGGGCCCTGTTAAACCTGCTGCGCCCGTATTGCCGGTAGGGCCTGTTACGCCAGATGCCTGGCAAAGCGATTGCCAGTTGGTGGCCGTTGTAAAGTAATAGAAACAGTTAGCCGTAACATCAAATACCAGCAAACCATTGGCAGGGGCAGCAATGGCCGTGCGCTCTGCTGTTGTCATGCGGGGCACCAAAAATCCTTTGCTGGTATTATTAAGCTCAAGAATAGCGCTGGCATCCGGGTTAGGGGTTCCTATACCCACATTGTTTTGGGCAAACCCGTTTAATAATAATGAGAAAGTAAAAACCAGCGTAAAGGTGTATTTCATGCGCATGCCCTGTTTATTAAAAACCTAAAGATAAAGTAAATTTTATGTGCTCTTTGCAATAAAGACGCAAATATCATGTATTGCGATGTATTCAGCCCAATATTTTATCTTCTAATGAGATATTAAATAATCTGTGTCTCTGCCAGACATAACTTATTCTCCATTGTATTCTAATGTTCTCTATGTCCCCTCCTTCATCAGATAAATAGCTGGCTACACTATAAATCTGCATTTTGTATTCTATGTTCCTATGTGGTTCAAAATGGCATTTTGCTTTTTTAGGCAAGCAACGATTTAAGTTAAGGTTACTTCGGGCCACGAGTCCTGTTAAACAATATGGCCCAGCCCCTGTTTGTCATGGTTTTGTAAGAAAACACCCCACCCTTTTCATATTACAATACTATGACACTTTACAGAAATGGGCACCGTATTTTCGAACCACGTTCGTTTTAGTTGGCCGGCTTTGAGGCTATGAAAATGCTGGTCGCGCCCCTGGTATCTACTGCCAGGGGTTTTTTTATTAATAGCAGGTTTCTTTTGTAAATTTCGTCTAACAACCAACGTTTGCCCCCTTTTTTGCGTTTAGTAATAACACAAATTCTTTTTTAAGCTACTTTCGTAGCCCCTTTAATATTGCCTGTGAGAAAACTATTATACATAACGCTCCTCCTGGTTTCTTTTTACAGCACGCGTGCCTCGCACATTGTGGGCGGCGAATTGTACTACGATTGCCTGGGCGGCGACCAGTACCGCCTTACTCTTAAGTTATACCGCGATTGTTATTGTACCAACTGTGCCGAGTTTGGCGCCACCGAATACCTGTCAATATTCAACGAGTTTGGAAGTCTCTATGCACAACCGGGTATGCCTTTCCCGGGTGCGGTAAATCTTAATCCGCCCATCACTAACCCCTGCATGGTGCAACCCGATGTATGCGTAGAGCGCGCTATATATACCTGCACGGTTACACTGCCGCCCACCAATGGCGGCTACGATATTGTTTACCAGCGCTGCTGCCGCAACAATGGCGTTACCAATGTGCCCCAGGATCAGGGTGCCACTTACCAGGTGCATATCCCCGGTTCACCGTTTGCCACCTGCAATAATAGCCCCCGGTTCAACAACTTTCCGCCCATGTACTTGTGCGTTAATGCGCCTATTGTTTTCGATCACTCGGCCACCGACCCCGATGGCGATCAGTTGGTTTACAGCCTTTGTGACCCATACTCCGGCGCCGACCCCACTTGCCCCGACCCATCGCCAAACAGCCAGGGCGGCGGTTGCGCTAGTGCCCCTTTTTCGCCACCTTATAGCTCGGTAAGCTACAACTCACCCTATAGCCCTGCCAATTTCATGAACAACCCATCGGGTATAAACAACCTGAAGATAGACCCGCAAACAGGCTTGCTTACCGGCACTCCCAATACTATTGGTTTGTTTGTGGTGGCCGTTTGTGTAAGCGAGTACCGCAACGGCGTATTGCTGGGCGAAATGCGCCGCGATTTTCAGTTTAATGTAACCCAGTGCAATATTCCCATTGCCAATATTCCCAGTTTTGGCATCAATCCGGCCAATGGCATCGGTATTTACTCTATCAACTGCAAAAGCTTTACGGTAGATTTTGTTAATAATTCGTACAACCCGCCACCGGTAAATAACCCGCAATGGTACCACTGGGATTTTGGTGTGCCGGGTGTTACCAACGATACATCTAACCTGCAAAACCCGCAATTCACATTTCCCGATACCGGAGCGTTTCTGGTTACACTTATAGCCTATAAGTCGGCTGGTAATGGTGGGGTTTGTGAAGATACTACCAGTGCCTATATCTACGTATATCCAACCTTCAATACCGATTTTACCACAGCCGATATCTGCGCCGATATTCCGGCACAATTTACCGATGGTACTGTTTCTACCGGCGGCCCTATCACCCAGTGGCGCTGGAACTTTGGCGATGGGGGAACCTCTACACAAATTAGCCCCGGCCACCAGTATGCCAACCCCGGCAGCTACAATGTAACGCTTATTAGCCAGAACGATAAAGGCTGTAAGGATACAGCGCAGAAAACCATTAATGTATTGCCGGCACCGGTAGCGTCTTATACTACCAGCGCTACCTGCATTGGCCAGCCCACCACTTTCAATAATACATCTACCGGCAACGTTATTTCATACAGTTGGAGCTTTGGCGATGGCAACACGGCCATTCAGCAATCGCCGGTGCATACCTATGCCGCAGTGGGCAGCTACCAGGTCAGGCTTATTATAGCCACCGCCGAAGGCTGTGCCGATACCCTGCAGCAGTTAATTAATGTAAACCCGCTGCCGGTTATCAATATTCCGAACGATACTACTATTTGCCCCTTTACTTCGGTGCAGCTTTACTCGGGCGGTGGGGTAAGTTACCAATGGTCGCCACCCACGGGGTTAAATAACCCAACCGGCGCCAATCCGGTAGCCACACCTACGCCACCCAATGCTATTACCTACACGGTAGTAGTTACCGATGCCAACCAGTGTATAAATACCGATAGTGTGCGCATTTCTTTTCATGCCATACCACAGGTTAATGCCGGGCCCGATACTTCGGTGTGCCTTAACCCCGGCAATTTTCAGCCAAGTGTGCAGCTAAATGCTACCGGTGCCGCTACGTATGTCTGGACACCCACTACCGGCCTGAATAATCCCAACATAGCCAACCCGGTTTCTACGCCTACAGCAAACACCAAGTATGTGGTTACCGGTACCGATGTTAATGGGTGCAGCATTACCGACTCGGTAAATGTTTTTGTACTCGATCCTGCTTTAAATGTAGTGGTTCAGCCAAGCGTTACTATCTGCGAGGGCGATACTACCGGTATTGCGGTTGTCAGCCAGGGCCAGTCTACTACTTATAGCTGGAGCCCTAACCAATACATCAGCAATGCTTCCGAGCTTAGCCCCTACTTCTACCCGCGCGATACTACTTTGTATATCATCACCATTTCTAACTACTGCTATACCAAAAGCGATTCGGTGCTGATTATCGTATGGCCTCTGCCACAGTTGGCGCTTAACCCGCTCGATAGTATCTGTATCACCGAATCGATACAGCTACAGGCTTACGACGCACAAACATACCTGTGGGATGCCAACCCAACCCTTAGCGCCACCAACATACCCGACCCTGTGGCTACCCCTACCGTTACAACCACCTACTATGTAACCGGTACCAGTGCACTGGGTTGCGTAGCCCGCGATACCACGCAGATATTGGTGTACTTCCCTTCGGTGCTAACTATTACCCCACAGGTGCCGTATGTGTGCCTGGGCACACCGGTGCAGTTAAACGTAACCGGTGCCTACACCTATCAATGGCGGCCCGATCCTACACTCAGCGCCACCAACATCGCTAACCCCATAGCCAACCCTACCGACACTACTATGTATTTTGTAGATGCGGTAAATATTCATGGTTGTGCCTCCAGCGATTCTGTAACCCTTAATGTGCAGTTTCCGGTTACGGCTGTTACCCTGCCATTGTTCGATGGCTGCCAGGGCCAGCCGGTACAATTACAGGCCTCCGGTGGTTTTTATTACGAGTGGACCCCACCTACCGGATTAAATAATCCGTTTGTAAACGACCCGTTTGCAATGCCCGATACTACTACGGCGTATGTAATTACGGTAAGCAACGATTGCTTTAGCGATTCTGCCGTTACCCTTGTAATTGTACACCCGCTACCGGTGGTAGATGCCGGCCCGGATACCACCATCTGGCGCGATACCAATGCTCAACTGCGTGGCTTTACCAACGAGACCAACCACTTTTGGAATCCAAGTACCTGGCTCGATGACCCCTACAACCTTAACACCAATGCACAGCCGCAACAAACCATGTATTACGAGCTGTTTGCTATTGACCAGTACGGCTGCTTAAGTATCGATTCGGTACTCATTACAGTAATACCTTACACCGTGCTTGATATACCTACTGCCTTCTCGCCCGATGGAAACGGAGTAAATGATGTATTCCGCATAGTGCGCTACTTAAACATAGATAACCTGATAGAGTTAGCCGTATACAACCGCTGGGGCAACAAAGTGTTTAGTACCACCAATATAGAGCAGGGCTGGGATGGCCGATACAACGAAGAGCCCCAACCGCTGGGCGTATACGTATGGATGGTAAGCGCCGATGCCAAAGATGGCGAACGCATAGTTAAGAAAGGGAATGTGACGCTGGTGAGGTAACCCGGCAACCCTTTCATAAACCTTATAGTGGTATTTGTGTATGCCCAATGACAACGCTCATTTAGGGCATTGACCGTAGTCATTACCTTATCGCTGTTTCAACTACTTATTTGTAGTAAAATACCAACATATGAAGCAGCTAAGTTTTATTGGACTACTAGTGGCCCTGTTTCTAATTTCCGGCTGTAAAAAAGAGAAGGACCAGGATAAAGATGATGACGATATTGTTGGCACACCAGTAATGATTTCAGGGGAAGTAGATATGAGTGCCACCAGCGTTGCCAGGGTGCTTGCCTTATCATCAACCAATACCCATAAGCTGGTGGATGTAGTAAATAATCATTTTAGCATTGAGCTGGACAATGGAAAACCATGGGGCCTTGTTTTTTTAGATAATGCCAGCCAGCCCTTAGGGGTGCTTTCGATGGGTAATGGTATAGATGCTTTGCCCCTGCATTATATCAGCGCAGGTGTTAGCGCAATAGATTTGCTGGTTATTACCCGAAACGGCAATGTTTTTACCCCCGCCCATAATCCATTAGGTAGCGAAATTCAGTTGACTTCGCAGCAAATGATAGCAGTGGCAAGCATGGACGACTACCTGGTAGCGGTGCTTAAAAACCCCGATGTAAACGGCAATGGGCAAATTGATTTGCTTGAAGGGAAATTTTTTAAACTTTCGGTTATTTATTTTATAAAACCCGGAACATTTTCAGGGGCAGCACTTACGCCATCAATTGACACCAATACACTTATAGAAGGTTACAAACTGTTTTTAACTGCTGAGGACCAGAGTTTTCCCGAAACGGTTTACTTTACCGGCCCTGGTGGCTCACAGCTATCTAATACCGGTTCAGAAGGTTATCTGAGTTTTACAGATAACCGGGTGTATTCAACTCCCTACCAGTATAACCTAATGGGCACCGGTTCATATATACCGCCGGGCGGAACCTATACCATACAATATGGAGGTTCAACACTTACATTTAACCTGGCCGACCAGTCGTATGTAAACAACAATATAGTATACCCATGGCCTACCCTTGCGCTTAACAGCAACGGAACGATGAATAGTATGAGTTGGGTTTACCGCATTTTGAGCGGTACCGTAAATTTTGATATATCGGCATTAATGAGGGGGCTGGAAATACAAATAGAAGGAGAAGGCAATAAATGCAGCTCACATCAAAACTCCGATAGGCTATACGATTCAGGTAAGTTACCAGTAAGCACAACGGCACACACATTCAGTTGCCAGAATATAGATTGGGGAACCGGAGTGCCTTACCCGGGATGGAAACATATTGACAGGGTGATGATGACTTACGAAGACCACTATGATGCATCGTATGTAGTGATGTACGAAAAATATTAGTAATGCTTTGCTTATAAAATTCCGGGGGATTGAGTTTACAGGGTTGAACAAAAAATCTTTTAAAAAAAATTTTTGCTCCTTTACCTGTATGAAAAACCTCATTCCAGCCTTATTGCTGGTATTCCTCGCCGCCTGCAACAAAGCCCCGGAAGTATTACCTACAGAAGTAACTACTTTCCGCGAAACCGGTTTAGATGTTTCGTGGGACCACAGCGGCAGCAACCGTATAGCTTATACCGTAAAGGGAACCGACGGCTATTACGACATACACTTTGCCAATCCCGATGGCAGCAACGATACCTGCCTTACCTGCAACCATCCGGCATTGCCAAATAAGCATATAGCCAATATGTACTGGCACCCTAACGGTCAGTGGCTTACCGCAGTAGTAGAAAAAGAAACACACCCCGGTAGCAGTACAGATGCCTTGCCCGGTTTTGGTGCCTATTGCGATATATGGCTGATAAGCGCCGATGCACAGCGCACATACAAGCTGGTAGATATACCTAACGATTACAACCACGGGGTTATATGTCCGCGCATTTCGCCCAATGGCAAATACCTGGTTTGGACCGACCGTAAGAAAGCCCCTAACCCTTTAAACACCTACGAAACTGCCGGCCTGTGGACCATTAAACTGGCCGACTTTGCTTTTGTAAACGATAGCCCCGTGGTAAGCAACATCCGCACCTTTGAACCGGGTGGCAACGGCTTTTATGAAGTCTACGGTTTTTCGCCCGACAACAGCAAGCTTATATTTTGCAGCAATCTCAACAAGCCCAGCTTTTGGGATGAAAACATATATACCATAGACACTACCGGTGGCAACCTCACGGCGCTTACAGATAAAGACTATAACGAACATGCGCAGTATAACCCTGCGGGCAACAAAATAGTTTGGATGTGCAATAAGCAAAGCGACAAAGGCGGCACCGATTGGTGGATGATGGATGCGGATGGTAACAACAAAACCAGGCTTACTTATTTCAATAGCTATAACAATCCACAAACCCAGCCCAATGCAGTATGGGCCGGGCTTGTTTCATTCTCACCCGATGGCACACGCTTTATTGGCGGTATGCAGCTTAGCCTGATTACACAGGAAGGGAAGATCGTAATGGTGGAGATAAAGTAATTGCATTGTATTTTTGGTTTTGCGACTGCTTAAAGTAAGCTGCTATACAAATTGATTGGGCGGGTCTCCCCTCTCTTAAAGGAGAGGGGAGATGCCAAAGGCAGAGGGGTGAGGCAAAGTGGCTGTAGAAACAGAAATGTAGACGTTTACCACAAGCAACACACTCAAAACTGTATACTATGAATCAAGAACTTTCAAAATATAAACCAACCAATAGGAAAGGGTTTGTTGAGTTTTTACAAATGTTACATCGTGATTTTATTGCGAACCCGGATGGCTGGGAAAACAACAATCTTGAAAGCTTTTTAGAATCTATTAGCAGGTATGCGGAGGATATACAAGGGTATTATGATAATACAGGCCAACCCCTAAATGCGGATGAACCTAAATGGCAAATTTTCGCTGATATTTTGAAGGGCGGTACTATGTATGAGTAATGTTCTGTGCTCCTAAACAAGATATAAAATCGCGACACCAAAAAATACCAGAGTTGACACCTCCAGAAAAAGTGGGTTGACACCAAAAAAATTACATGGCTGATTATGAGTTGTTTAAGTGGGTTTTGGGTTGACACATTTTTGGGTGTCTGACAATTTTTTTGCAATACTATGAAACCAGAAACACCTAATCTTTTATCGGTTTCCACTTGCCTTTTGTAAAAAACACATTGCCGTATTTTGGCGAATTGAAAACGTAATAAAACGACCACACCTCGCGGTATAGCGTCGGCTTTTCTTCAATAATATGGTGTGTGGGCGAATCAACATGCAATACGAGCCTGCACTTATAGGCGTCTAAAAAACTTACAGTACCGATATATGTTTTCACTACCCGTTCCTTATCGGTTACATGAAAGTAAAATTCATTCTGAGGTGTTATTTCAAACCTGTAATGGTTGTACTGCCAATCGGCTTGCTTGCCGGGACACCTGGTGCGGTCAATTACATAGTCACCGTAAATATCTTCCGGCTCTAAAATTTTTTTAGAGGTAAAAAAATCCAGAACAAAGAGAAGGGCCAAAAACACCACCACAAACAACCAGAGATATAAAATTGCTTTAACCACAATTTTACGCCTGGTAACCAGCCACACTATAACCAGGAGAACTGTAAGAAAGAAAAAAAAAATTAAACCCAGGGCAAAGAAAAGCACGGACGTGTTTTTAGGTTAATACTTTATCCAGTAATAAAACGTCTTTATCCATTCGTTGTTGATGGCAATCAGGCCCTCTTCGGTTTTCCACCACTCCAGTTCTTTAAACCGCGAGCTGGGTGCCCCGCGTATTATAAGCTCTACACCGGCATCCTTTAGCGGCTTGCGGAAAACATCATTTACCCGGTACGTATGCAGTTTAGACGATACTATGATGATGCGTTTAAGCTTATTCTTTACGCAGTAGTTTACTATAATCTTTGCCTCTTGTTTGGTGCTTGTGCCTTCACGTATTATTTGCACTACCGTGTCAGGTATACCATGGCGCAGCAGGTTTACGCGGGCCATATCGCTTTCCAGCGTATCTATATCAAACACACATAACTCCGGCAAGGGGTTGCCGCCGGTGCATACAATTACCGGCGCCCAGCCATCTTCGTAAATGCTGGCGGCCAGGTTACCACGGTCGTATCCACCACCCGATAGAATAAAAATGGCATCGGCCTTTTGCAGGCTGTCTTCTTCAATTAAAAACGTAGCACACGAGCGCAACAGCGGCGTACGGAAAAGAAACAACAGCGTACCTGTGAGCAGTAGAAATAAAAAAAGAAAGAGAAGTTTTTTCCGCATTTGCATTTAAGTCTCCGCCGTGGCGGAAGTTAGGGGCCGGGCCGTTTTACTTCCCATCCAGCCAACCGGTTATGTAGGCCATTACCTGTTTTCTGTCAGCATCGGGTTCATTATGCAATTCGTGATAAAATCCCTCCCACAATTTAGACGTCACCAGGCTTTTGGGCGCATGCTCTACAAACTCCTTGGTGCCTTCCGGCGAAGTAAGCTTATCGGCTGTGCCATGCATAATCAGCAATGGGGTGCGTAGGCGCGCGGCATTGGCCAGTGCCCATTTACCGGCCTCAAAAAATCCAAGGAAAGTACCGGCAGTTATTTTGCCGTGGTTATACTTATCCGCATTGTATTTTTCTACCTCTGCCTTATCGCGTGATATAGCTGCTGAATCCAACTCTGCTTTTTCGGTAAAAGCCGGGTATATGTTTACCATCAGCTTAGCCAGCATTACCTTTATAGCAGGCGGTTCAAAACCCAATTTTAATAGCGGACCGGTAGCAATAGCACCGGCAATATTCGGGTTGCGCTTTATCAGGTAGTTAAGCACTATGCCCCCACCCATGCTATGTCCCCACAAAAACTTTTTAGCCGTAGGAAACCGTTCTTCGGCAGCATCTAATATGTGTTTTACCGAGTCCAATGTGGCATCGTAAGAAGGTGCATGCCCGCGTTTGCCGGTTGTTCTGCCATGGCCAAACCCATCGTACGTAAGCACTGCATAGCCGGCATTATTCAGGTATTCTGCAGCACGCTGATAGCGGGTGCTGTGCTCATTAAAGCCATGCACTATGCATACCACGCCTTTTACCTGCTCAGGCTGCCAGCCTTGTGCAAAAAATGTTTCGCCTTCCTGTTGCCAGCTAAATTCAAAATGGGCCATGGTATAGTTGTTTGGTTATTGGTAAACCGAAACTATAAATTTTTCCCTCATCATCATTTCAAACCTTAAATTCGTTTTGTTATTCATCACCCAAATTAAAATATGAAACAGGTGCTACTATTTTTCGGCTTACTTGTAATTGCCGCGGTTCTTTATGTAGGCGGTATGCTGCTACTGGGTGCAGCCACTAAATTTAAACCCGCAGCTGTTGAAACGGTAGCGCTTGTAAATGCAAAAACACAGGCATCGGCGTCGGTAGCAGATACATCTTTCTCCTTTTTGATATGGAATGTGGGCTATGGCGGGCTGGGTAAAGAAGTCGACTTTTTTTACGATGGCGGTAAAATGGTAACCTCGCCCAAAGAGCATGTACTGAAGAATAACGCCGGAATGGTTAAATTTTTTGAGCAAAACCGCGATGTAGATTTTATAATGCTACAGGAGGTAGACCGCAACAGTAAGCGCAGCTGGAAAATAGACCAGGCCGAACAATTTGCCAAAGCCCTGCCTGAGCATAACTACGCTTTTACACCTAACTACGATGTTCAATACTTGCCATTTCCTTTTACCGACCCTATGGGCCGTGTGTATGGTGGTTTGCAAACACTCTCTAAATACACACCGGTAGAAAGCAAACGCATAGCCCTCCCGGGTATCACCGATTTTCCGCGTAAGCTCTTTTACCTGGAGCGTTGCCTCCTGCAGCAGCGTTATAAATTGGCCAATGGCAAAGAGCTGGTTGTAATAAATACGCATTTTGAGGCGTACGATGACGGCAGCGTAAAGAAAGAGCAAATGGCGCTGACCAAAAAAATACTGGAAGAAGAATATGCCAAAGGCACCTATGTGGTAATTGGCGGCGACTGGAACATAGCACCACCGGCATTTAACGTGCACACCTGGGAGAAAGAACCTGAGGATGATCAACTATATTTAAAAAATAACGACCCCGACTATGTAAAAGGATGGAGTTATGTATACGATTCTATCACCGCTACCAATCGCAAAAACAAGTATGCCTTTGGTGGGAAAACTTTCACCACGGTTATAGACTATTACTTCACCTCACCCAACGTAGAAATTGAAGAAGTGAAAGGGATAGATATGGGCTTCGACTTTAGCGACCATCAGCCGGTTAAGCTGAAAATTAAATTGAAGTAAGGCTGTTACTTTTAGTTCAACGCGCAGTTTTACTTAAGATGAAGTTTGCCTGGTTGTTTACTTGCCTGCTTGGCGCTACTGCACTATTTGCCCAGCGGGTAGATACCTTTGCTGTAAAAAAAGCTGCTTCTTCGAGAGCGAAAACAATCTCCGATACATTTTTGGTGCAGACCTATCTTTCAGAAAAAACAGAGGTCATTAACCGTATTACATACCGCACCGGAATAAAAATTACAGGACCCAACTCGCTTATTTACTTTAAGGCTACTCAAAGCATTCTCGATTCGGCAGGTGTAAGTGAAGACAAAAACGCAAGTATAGGTGAGTATTATAACCTGCTTTGCACGCAAAGCGCCGACTCTATATTTTTTCTTTTGACCCAGCTACGCAGTTCAGCGCGTAACCCCGGCACCACGCTCGAAATTACAAAGGCCTTTAAGGGAACAAAGGTAAATGGCGCTATCTGGATGGAAATCAGCACGGCCTCTGCCAGCCTGGAAGTAATACCAAAACTGGAACAGGAGCGCTTTGTTTTGTTTAAAGAGGAATTGAAAATTACCCGGAGGAAAAGATAGCTATATAAATTCATTGACTTAAGCTGTATTCGGCTGTTAAGCTCTCCTCCTTCGCCGCACCACGGCGGTTTTTAAGGAGGAGTGGCTCGCGAAGCGAGACGAGGTGGTGCTAAAGTCAATGACAGGGAGATAGCTACAACACAAACTCCACCTCTTTAAACCCAAACCGCATTTCTTTTCCGCCGCTATGCAGTATCAGTTTTCCGTCCTTAGCTACCCCGTTTATTTCGCCACGGATGGTCTGGTTGCCTTTTTTAAACTCGTGGGTTTGCTGGTAGCGGAAAAGCGCTTCGGTATAGGCGCGGTCTAAAAAATTGAAATGCTGCTGGCGCAGCTGCAGATAATATTTTTCTATAAACACGCATAACCCCTTTACCAGGGCATCTATTTTAAAATCAAGCCTGGCTATCTGCGACAGCGAAACCGGGTTGGGCAGCTCAGGGTCAAACTCTTCCTGGTTAGCATTAATGCCCACACCAATTACCGAAGAGGCTATCCGGCTGCCGCTAATAGTATTCTCTATAAGTATCCCACCCAACTTTTTGTCATGCCAGTAAATGTCATTCGGCCATTTTATCTTTATCTCGTCAGGCAGCACACTTTCACAAAAATCTTTAACCCCCAGGCTTATAGCCATATTCAGGTAAAACTGTTTATCGGCGTCCAAAAAGTCGGGGTACAGGATAATACTGGCAGTCAGGTTCTTTCCGGCCTCGGTTTTCCAGGTATTGCCCATTTGCCCGCGCCCGCTATACTGTTCGTGGGCCCATATTACAGTGCCCTCGGCCGGCCTTTCCTTGCCCAGCAATTCTTTGGCAAAATTGTTGGTGCTGTCTACCGTTGGCAGTTCAATTATGTTCTGGCCTGTAAAGAGTGTATGCATGGGTTGTGGTGTTTGACTTTTCCTTTCTCGAAAACTAATTACTTTTGAGAAGTATTACGTATGTATTTTATCAACAAAATTTGAGCGATTGGCGAAGAAGAAAACGGGAACAGAGAGTTTAAAGCAGGTGGTGGTAGACGCTATTTTAGACAAAAAAGGGCGCGATGTAGTGGCTCTTGACCTTCGTAAAATTAATGATGCAGCTGCCGATTATTTTATAATTACTCACGGCGATTCGAGCACACAGGTAAAAGCAATTTTTGATGCGGTGCTTAAAACCACCACAGAAAAGGGATTGGCTCCATACCATAGCGAAGGCGGCAAAAACTCTGAGTGGATTGTAGTGGATTTTGTGGATGTAGTAGTCCATATTTTTCACAGAGATAAAAGGGATTTTTATGCCCTGGAAGAGCTGTGGAGTGATGGCAAGCTTACCAAATACGATGAATAAGCGTACAGAGTGTATTTACAATAAATAAAAAGAAGAATCGTCTGAAAAGGACAATTGAAAAAAGAGAAAATGGAAAACAACGAAAACAAGCAGAGCGATAATAAAAAACCAGGTAAAAACCTGTTAGACGACAGTCCCAAATTCAACTACTTCTGGGTGTATGCTATCATTTTAGCATTTATTATCATATCAATTAACCTGTCATTCTTCTCTGAAAACACACAGAAGAGCAACATGAACGATTTGCGCACCATGATGGCCGAAGGTGATGTAGATAAAGTGGTGGTAGTAAACGAGAAAATGGCCGAGGTATACATTAAAGAAGCCGCCCTTAAAAAGGATAAATACAAGAAAGTATCCAGCAACAGGTTTAATGCGGTTAACAAGGGCCCTCACTATCACCTTACCGTGCCTTCTAACGATGCTTTCGATAAGTTTATTACCGAATTTTATAAAGATAAACCGGGCCTTGCCCCTATTAACGTAGAATACGAATTGCGCCAGGACTGGTGGAGAGATATAGTGCCTTGGTTATTGCCATTATTGATAATAGCCGGCCTGTGGATATTTATGTTGCGTAAAGCCGGCGGCGGCATCGGTGGCCCGGGCGGCAATATATTCAACATAGGAAAATCGAAGGCTATACTTTTTGATAAAGATGAGAAGATAAACATAACCTTTGATGACGTAGCCGGCCTTGATGAGGCTAAAGTAGAAGTACACGAAATTGTAAACTTCTTAAAGAACCCTAAAAAATATACAGCACTGGGTGGTAAAATACCAAAGGGTGCTTTGTTAATAGGCCCTCCGGGAACCGGTAAAACCCTTATTGCAAAAGCAATGGCGGGCGAAGCGCAGGTGCCGTTCTTCTCTATCTCAGGGTCCGATTTTGTGGAGATGTTTGTGGGTGTAGGTGCATCGCGTGTGCGCGATTTATTCCGCCAGGCGCGCGAAAAAGCGCCTTGTATTATCTTTATAGACGAGATAGATGCCATAGGCCGCGCACGGGGCAAAAACCTGGTACAGGGTAACGATGAGCGTGAGAATACGCTGAACCAGTTATTGGTAGAAATGGATGGTTTCAGCTCAGAGAAAGGTGTAATTATGATTGCGGCTACCAACCGCCCCGATGTGTTGGATACTGCTCTATTACGCCCGGGCCGTTTCGACCGCCAGATATCTATTGATAAGCCGGACTTGAAAGGACGCGAGCAGATTTTCAAAGTGCATTTAAAAACCATCAAGCTTAGCCCGGTAGTAGATGTATACAAACTGGCATCGCTTACCCCTGGTTTTGTAGGTGCCGATATAGCCAATATATGTAACGAGGCCGCGCTTATAGCAGCCCGTAACGATAAGACGGAAATTGATATGCAGGATTTCAACGATGCTATCGACCGCGCTGTGGGTGGATTGGAGAAGAAAAACAAGTTGATATCGCCGGAAGAGAAAAAAATAATTGCTTACCACGAAGCCGGCCACGCTGTTAGCGGTTGGTTTCTGGAGAATGCACACCCATTATTAAAGGTGAGCATTATACCACGTGGTGTAGCTGCTTTGGGTTACGCACAATACCTGCCTAAAGAGAAATACATAGAGCGTGAAGAAGAGATGCTGGATAGAATGTGCATGACGCTTGCCGGCCGTGCTGCAGAGCGTATTGTGTTCGATAAAATATCTACCGGTGCGCAGAACGACCTTGACCATGTTACGCGCGTAGCTTATGCAATGGTTAGCATATTTGGTATGAATGAAAAAGTGGGTAATGTATCGTTCTACGATATGCAAAACCAGAACACATTCAGCAAGCCATTTAGTGAAGAAACCGCAAGGCTTATAGATGATGAAGCACGTAAAATTATAGAGGCGCAATACCTGCGCGCTCAGAATTTGCTACGCGATAAACGCAAAGAGCTGGATGCACTTGCCGACCTGTTATTAAAGAAAGAAGTATTGTTTAAAGATGACCTGGAGGCATTGATAGGCAAGCGCCCTTTTGATCTTAATACACCGGTAGACGAAAGCAACCCGAATGTGGATGGCACATTAACCGTGTCTATAAACACAGACGCTCATAACGCTACTGTTGAGAATACATAAGCATAAAACTTTCTTTGGCAGGTTGGGGTATTAACTTTGGATTCGATAAAAAAATTATCGAACCAACCCTGCAACCATGTTTACAGAAGAAAGCGGAACCGGATTTTTTGCGAAG
>DATGXP010000260.1:0-2597 GCA_035298845.1 Chitinophagales bacterium | reverse complement strand
GTTTTTGAAGCAGGTAATGAGCTTTCATAAAATGCATGATAAATCGGAACTTGTAACGGTATATAAATTTATAGGAGAGCCGGAATACAACCACGTAAACGATTTAAGTGATAAAGAAATTGATGCCGAGCTAAAAAAGATAATAAAACTGATGAACAAAAACTCAGTGGCATTAAGCTGGCTGCCCGAAACTCCTAAACGTGAAATATACCGGTTTATTACCGAGGAGCTTTTTAAGCATGAAATAGAAAGCGTAAAAGTAAAGGGCTGGGTAAATCAGTTTATTTATGAAGAGTTTTATCCCAACCCTGAGTTTGATGTACGCAATGCAGTAGCACAGTGCCTGCAAACTATATTTAACCGCGACCACATTTTTTTCGACGACCAGTTTAGCGAAGACATGAAAGATAACATCGGCCTATCGATGGAAGTAGACGATTTTCGTGAAAGAATGGAGGGGTTTCGCAACCAGTTTAACAACATAAAACTGGAAGAGTATAAATGCAACAGTATTGAGATAAATAATGAAGCCGGAACTGCACACGCTGTATACGCCGTTACTTACAAAACCCAGCATGAGAAAGGAAGAAAATTTAAGACCGAAACGGCTTTGCTTGAAATTAATCTGGAACGCAGCAAAATGATGGACAGCTGGTGGGAGATAAAGCAGGTAATTACCGACCTGTTTTAATCATTCCAGGCATCAAAGTGTTTTCCAATCTCTACTCCCGTATTTTGCAATTGTTTTTTACGCACCGCATGGTATAGCAGGATGATAGCGGAGAACAACGCATATATAACCACTACTATCCATTTGGTGAAAATGATTGCGATAAGCGATAACGAAAAAAGAATTGACACTACTATAAACGTATTGAGTACCGGTTTGCTGAACTTTATATAAGCGCCGGCATATTGCTTTGGGAATACAGTAGGCACTTTATAGGCAGACAGGCTAATTGAAATAGTCAGCAACATGATACCCATAATGGTCATAAAACCATAAAACTCTATTACATCTTTTCCAAAGAAACGCTCAACCAGGCCCAGCGAATCAAGCAACTGGCCAAGCAATAACTCGGCTATTACAAAAAGGAAGAAAAAAGTAACCGCATTGATAGGATTGCCTTTTGAATTGGTGCGCGACAGAAACTCCGGCAAGGTCAGGTCGCGGGCCATGGCAAATATCTCGCGTGGCAAGGCAATAGCACCTCCGTTGTACGATGTAAGGGCCGAGCTAATCATACCTAACTGCAAAAACCAAATGGCCGGTGCACTGAAATAAGGACGGGCCGTGTCTACCAATTTAGGTTTTAAAGCGATACCATCGGGCCCTACTATACCCGAATAAGTAAACACTATAGCCAGGTATATTATAAATATGGTTACAGAGCCAATAAGCAGCGACAGAGGAATGTTTTTTTCCGGATGGTGCATCTCCTCTCCCATTTCAATTATTATTTGAAAACCCAGGCAAAGATTGGTGCACAAAATAACCGCTACTAAAAACGAATTCGAGTGAGGCATACCCACCGAAAAAGTAAAATGCCCGGTAGATGCAACCGGTATGCAATAAAGCAGCAATGCCAGCAATAGCTGAATGCTCATTATTATCTGGAGGTTGCTAAGCAGTTTCAGGCTAAACAGATAAACAAAATAGAAGGAGGCAATAAGTATAATAGCCCCCAAATGCGGCGAAACCTGAAATGGCAAAAACGGAGCAAAGTATTCTACAAGGCCAATAGAGATAAGGCCTAAAGAACTGGCACCACCCAGCAGTGCCCAGAAAGAAGTAAGTGTACCGGCCACAGGCGATAACAGTCGGCTGGCATACATGTAGCCACCACCGGCCACCGGCAAGGCACTACTTATCTGTATTAACGGCAACACACTGACTACCGAAACTAACAGGGCAATACTCAGCGCCAGCCAGGCAGCATCGCCCGATTTTTCTACAATAGACGGCACAAGCGCATAAGCACCCATGCCAATAACACCACCCACTACTATGGCTGTGCCACCGGCAAGTCCAATTTTCTTTTGCAGTTTCATGCTTATGGCCTGGTTAGTTGATTTCCGAAAATAAATTAATTCCGGCTATAACATTATTTTTGGCAGGTATTAAGCACGCTACAAACAATGAAAGACCCACAGGCAAATAATCCGCTACATGGCATAACCTTAGAGAAGATACTGCTGCACCTGGTGGAAACCTATGGCTGGGAAGAAATGGCTGACTATGTTCCTATCCGCTGCTTTCAGTTTGACCCTAGTGTAAAATCAAGCCTTACTTTTTTGCGCAAAACACCCTGGGCACGCACACGCGTAGAGAATATGTATTTAAAAAGTCTGCGGGAGAAGAAATAGGCGTCGCCTCCGCTCAGCGGGACATAAAAGCAATGTTTACTTTTTAAGGATTCCCTTATGCGTTCTTCTTTTGCGCGTTGTTTTATGATGATAGCCTGTCATTACGCTTATATTACCATCGGCCTCTAGTATTGCAAGGTCTACATCTGCAATATTCTCTACGCCGTGTTCGCGCACAGCGGCTTCAAGTTCACCTGTGGTAATCATGGATTTATCCAGATTTTCGCCCT
>DATGXP010000259.1:0-6031 GCA_035298845.1 Chitinophagales bacterium | reverse complement strand
GGTACTGAAAGGCCAGAAACACACCTTCGCGCGCGCGCTCATCGGCACTCATCTCCAGCAGGTTCTTACCCTTAAAGGTTATTTCACCCGAAATAACTTCGTATTCTTCTTTGCCCGCCAGTGTAGCAGCCAGAGTACTTTTGCCTGTGCCGTTAGGACCCATTATGGCATGTATTTCTCCGGGTTTAATCTCAAGGTTAAAATCCTTAAGAATTTGCTTTCCGTTTATGGCTACGTTCAGATTTTTGATACTTAACATTCTTCTTCTTTGTTTTACTTTTTACTGTTTCTTCATCCGATGCATAAGCATCTTTTCTTAATTCCAGGTATATCGGCTTTAAAATTTTGGTATAAATCGTTTTGCCGGTGCCGTATAAATTTATTAGTCTGAATAGTAACATATTATCCTACGCTGCCTTCCAGCGATATACTTAATAATTTTTGGGCCTCTACTGCAAACTCCATGGGCAACTGCTTAAATACCTCTTTGCAATAACCGTTTATAATCATGCTTACAGCCTCTTCACTTGTCAGGCCACGCTGGTTGCAATAAAACAAGAGGTCTTCACCAATTTTAGAGGTGGTTGCTTCGTGTTCTACTTTGCCGCTGCTGTTCTTAATTTCGAGATACGGGAATGTGTGCGCCCCGCATTTATCACCAATCAACAAACTATCGCACTGGCTAAAGTTGTAAGCATTATCGGCAGTTTTGTTTACCAATACCTGCCCACGGTAACTGTTCTGGCTTTTGCCCGCGCTGATGCCTTTAGACACAATACGGCTGCGTGTGTTCTTGCCTATGTGTATCATCTTGGTACCGGTATCGGCCTGCTGGTAGTTGTTGGTTACGGCTACAGAGTAAAATTCACCTATCGAGTTATCACCTTTTAAAATACAGCTTGGGTATTTCCAGGTAATAGCACTACCGGTTTCTACCTGGGTCCAGCTGATTTTGCTGTTGTGCCCCTTGCACATTCCGCGCTTGGTTACAAAGTTATAGATACCTCCCTTGCCTTCTTTATCGCCGGGGTACCAGTTTTGTACGGTAGAGTATTTAATTTCGGCATTATCCAGCGTAACCAACTCAACCACGGCAGCGTGTAGCTGATTTTCATCGCGCATTGGCGCGGTGCATCCTTCCAGGTAGCTAACATAGCTGCCTTCTTCGGCAATTATAAGCGTGCGCTCAAACTGACCGGTGTTTTCTGCATTGATACGGAAATAGGTAGACAGTTCCATAGGGCATCGAACGCCCTTTGGTATAAATACAAAGCTACCATCGCTGAATACTGCACTGTTAAGTGCCGCGTAATAGTTATCGCGTTGTGGAACCACACTGCCTAAGTATTGCTTAACCAGTTCGGGATGCTCACGCACGGCCTCGCTGATAGAACAGAAGATAATGCCTTTCTCTTTCAGCGATTCGCGGAAGGTAGTGATAACACTCTCGCTGTCCATTACGTAATCTACTGCTACACCAGCTAATAGTTTCTGCTCTTGTATTGGAATACCCAGTTTGTCATACGTAGCCCGTATTTCAGGGTCTACATCATCCAGCGAGTTTATCACCTTCTTTTTCTTTTGGGCTGCGTAGTATATTATGCTCTGAAAGTCGATTTCCGGAAAATGGACATTCTGCCACTTAGGCTGTTCCATCTTTAACCAGGCGTGGTAAGCTTTCAGCCTCCACTCCAGCATCCATTCCGGCTCTTCTTTCTTGGCTGATATAAAACGCACGGTGTCTTCACTCAAGCCCTTGGCAGCAAATTCCTGCTCAATGTTGGTGGTAAAGCCATACTTATAGTCGCTGGCTACTACTTCGTCTATTATTTTATCGTTATCTGCCATAAATTTCAGTGTGCAAATGTAATCTGTTTTACAAAAGTATTTAGATTCTATCTAAACAATTTTAAAAACTGATTGTTCGATATTTACCTGAAAATGAATTTATTGCAACTTTCAATCTCACATTAACCACATTTTGCAAATTGTGCCCATAGGTGAATTGCCTTTTATAGCTGTTACAGCTGTTAGAGCCCCTCCTTTGAAGGGATTTAGTTAAACTGTTTATTTCCTGTATCTCTTCAGTTTTTTCTCCTTATCCAGCAATAGCGCAAAGGTATTGTCTTTCAGCGTGGCTACCGTCTGCTCGCGTATTACCCGGAACACTTCGCGAATAGGGCAGGTAATTTCATCCACACATTCCTCACATGCTTCGTAGTATTTATGGGCAACACATGGTACAAGTGCAATGGCCCCATCGAACAGGCGCATTATCTCAGCCATATTTATCTGGTCGGCGGGTTTTAGCAGGTAATAGCCGCCTCCTTTACCCTTTTTACTACCTAAATAGCCTGCCTTGCGCAAGTCCAGCAGTATAGCTTCGAGAAACTTTTTTGGTATATGCTCATCGGTAGAAATATCCTCAATCAGCACAGGCTCATGCGGCTTTCTTTTGGCAAGATATATGAGTGCCTTAATAGCGTATTTAGATTTTTTGGTAATCATGTTAAATGTGCAAATATGTTAAACCGCAAAAACAATTCAATTACAAAACCTATTTGTAACTGCCCTTTTGGTACTGACAGCTACGCGGCTAAATGTAACCATTTGGACGAACTTGGTGGATTTTGAACATTTTTTTAGCATTAGTCTAGTAACTTTATAGAGAAAGTATATTTTTGTACCGAAACCATTTTTGACGATGACAGTTTTATTCAGCAGGTTTATAGATGTTTTAAGTAAACTGCGCATAGCATTTATACTTCCGTTGTTTTTGGTGATTTACATCATTGCCTATTTTGTTTTTAACCTCACCTTCGATTTTTCATTCGCTAAATTTTCAACCGTAGATTTTTTCACCTACCTGGCTGTGGGCGTTTGCGCACAGCTGATAGATGGTGCCCTGGGTATGGCTTACGGTGTAAGTGCCAGCACCTTTTTAATGAGTGTAGGGGTAACACCTGCCGCCGCAAGCGCAGCGGTACATGTTAGCGAGGTGTTTACTACCGCTGCATCCGGTATATCTCATCTTCGGTTTAAAAACGTAAACAAAAAGTTGTTTCGTGCAATGGTAGTGCCTGGGGTAGTAGGTGCCATTGTAGGTGCATATATACTTACTAATGTTAACGCCACTTTTATCAAACCCTTTGTATCGATATACCTGCTTATTATGGGTGCTTTAATTATCCGCAAAGCATTGCGTACTGTTATTGCCAAAGAAAAAGTTGAGCGTGTAGGTGCATTGGCTCTTGCAGGTGGTTTCCTCGATTCTATTGGCGGCGGCGGCTGGGGACCGGTAGTAACCTCTACCCTGCTAAGCAAAGGTCGTAGCCCGCAATATACTATAGGCACAGTAAACGCCACCGAATTCTTTGTAACCTTATCCAGCGCAAGCGTATTTACCTGGTTTATGGGCCTGCAAAATATTTCGGTTATTGCAGGTTTGGTAATTGGTGGTATAATTGCAGCGCCTTTTGGTGCCATGGTGGTAGGAAAGGTAAGCCCTAAAAAACTTATGATAGCAGTTGGTATTATCATCATACTTTTAAGCCTGCGGAACCTGTATAAATTTCTGCCGCTTTAAATCATGCCCACCCACTGTATAAACATTGCAATTATTGGCGGAGGAGCCAGCGGCACCATCACAGCTATTCAGCTACTTCGTAAGCTAACGGTAAAAGCCAAAGTTTATTTAATTGAAAAAAAGCCGGATGTGGTTTATCGCGGTGCGGCTTACTCTAGCCAACTTAACTATGAGCCCCTGAATGTTCCGGCTGGTAGAATGAGCATTTTTAACCACCTGCCCGACGATTTTTTTAACTGGATAATTGCCAATAAACCCGAAGCAAAAGATTTAACGCGCGATAGCTTTGTATCGCGCCGGTGGTTTGGCGATTACATGACAGATACTATTCGTCAAACTGCCGAAAAAAGTAAGTGTGTGGCCCTCGAAATTGTTACTTCCGAAGCGCGCGATGTAACGCCGGCTGGTAATGGTGGGTATAATTTATTACTGGCAGATGGAAGAATGGTATCTACCGATTACCTGATTTTTGCCACCGGTAACGAAACCCCCGCCGATGTTTTAAGCCGTGAAGAAGTGGCTGCTTTGGGCGATGCCTATGTAAGCAACCCCTGGGTGGGTAATACGCTGGAGCGGGTAAAACCTACCGATGATGTAATGATTATTGGCACCGGTTTAACCATGGTAGACCATGTGGTAAGCCTGGCTAAAAGCGGGCATCAGGGAAAAGTGTTTTGTTTGTCGCGCAACGGTTATTTGCCCCTGGAACATACCTTTATACAGGATACAGTTGTTAGCATACCCGACGATGTAAAGGATATTCACCGACTGGTGAAGGAGCTTAAATCAAGGGTAGCCGAAGCATCTTCAAAAAAAATAAAGTGGCAGAATGTAATGGATGCCCTGCGCCCTCGCACATCGCGTATATGGCGCAACCTCGATGTAGCTTCTAAAAAATATTTCCTCCGTCGTTTAAAACCTTTTTGGGAAATACACCGGCATCGTATGCCTGCCACATCAGCTAATACTATTAAAGAGATGGCCGGTTCAGGTCAGCTGCATTTGCTGTCGGGCAGTATTATCAGTAC
This sequence comes from Chitinophagales bacterium, assembly GCA_035298845.1. Taxonomy (GTDB): domain Bacteria; phylum Bacteroidota; class Bacteroidia; order Chitinophagales; family LD1; genus Bog-950. The sequence continues at coordinate 1,417 of DATGXP010000259.1, read as the reverse complement.
AGAACGAACCGGCGATAAAATTGTGTTCAGGTATTATTCAAAAAAAGCGTACGAAACGAAATCGGTAACCGTAAACTTTGTAATTAACTGCACCGGCCCTTTAAGCGATTACCAAAAGTGCGACAACCTGCTTATTAAAAACCTGCTGAACAAAGGCTGGATGCACCAGGACGAACTAAAGCTAGGTTTACGCACTGGTGTGCGCGGCGAGATTATGCGCGATACAGGTGTGGTGTTACAAAATGCCTATGCTATTGGGCCGCTACGAAAAGCGATGGAATGGGAGAGTACTGCCGTGCGCGAAATACGTACCCATGCCGAGCAGGTTGCTTTTTTAATAGCCGAACAAACCGAGCGCAAGCAGGAAATGATGGTGGAGATAGGGTTATAGACCCCTCTAAATCTCCCCTTCCCGCATAAGGCGGGATGAAACAAAAGGTGAGACTTAAACAGCCAATACTTAATAAAGATTTATCCAAATTAGCGTTCTAAAATGTACTCATGCGCACTATTGCCCTGCTTATAGCATCCAATATATTTATGACATTTGCCTGGTATGGCAACCTTAAGTTTAAAGATTTACCGCTGTGGAAAGCCATTGCTATTAGCTGGGGTATTGCCTTTTTCGAATATTGCCTGATGGTGCCCGCCAACAGGGGCGGTTACTTCGATGGCACTTTTACTGCTGCACAGTTAAAGATAATACAGGAGGTAATTACGCTGGTAGTCTTCGCACTATTCTCAGTCTTTTATTTAAAAGAGGGCATGCGCTGGAACTATGCGGTTAGTTTTTTCTTTGTGCTGTGCGCTGTGTTTTTTGCATTCAAAAAGTTTGATTGATACCAATGGAACTACAGAATACCCCTGCCTATTCTCTTAAAGATTTAACGCTCTATTTTTTAAAACTTGGAGCTACAGGTTTTGGTGGGCCGGTGGCACTGGTCAGTTACATGCATCGCGACTTAGTAGAAAATAAAAAATGGATTAGTGAAGATGACTACAAAGAGGGCCTTGCCCTTGCACAGCTTTCTCCAGGGCCACTTGCAGCACAGTTAGGTATTTATATTGGCTTTATCCATTACCGCTTGTTAGGGGCTACACTAGCAGGCGTTTCATTTGTGCTGCCCTCGTTTATTATGGTATTGCTTATTGGCATCGCTTATCAGGCATTTGGCGGCCTGCCATGGATGCAGGCTGTATTTTATGGTGTGGGTGCGGCCGTTATTGGTATTATTATCATAAGCAGTTATAAACTTACAGTAAAATCTATTGGCGCATTTAGTGCAGCTTCTCTCCGTAACAATTGGATGCTATGGATGTTTTTTATTACCGGCGCAGTGCTTACGTATGTAACCCAAACAGAAATGCTCTGGTTTTTTGTGCTTACCGGTATTGTATATATGCTTGTAAAAGCACC
>DATGXP010000258.1:0-5534 GCA_035298845.1 Chitinophagales bacterium | reverse complement strand
ATGCGGTTGGTAGTCAAGGATATTTTAAATTTAAGTTGGCCCAGCGATCAGGAAATCAGGCTGGCGATATTATAGTACACCGCGCTTCTATTTACTTTGATAATAACAGCCCGCTACTTACAAACCAGGCTAAAGTATTGATCATCGATTCTGCTATTAATACAGGTTTTGTCAATCTTACTGATGAAAATGAAGTGCGGATTTTTCCCAATCCCACCGATGGTGTATTTGAGGTAATGTGTAAAGAAGCCGGCTCAATAAAAGTGTGTGATATAGCTGGCAAAAGTGTTACCGGTAACGGCCTTGTTGCGGGTGTAAATTTAATCGATATAAGTCAATACCCGGCTGGCGTTTATTTCTTATCCATCTTTACTAATAGGTGGAGCAAAACATATAAAGTCCTAAAGAAGTGAACCTGTTGATATAGAGGCCTGTCTTTATAATTGAGCCCTCTTTTAGAAAGAAATTAATTGCTGAGCTAACATGTAATGTCTCGCTATTCGTATTGAAAGGAATTATTGAAGCATAGTATTTAAAATGGATGGTGCTGTAAGGTGCTATCCATTTTTTATTTAGAGCAAACAAGCATTTAATTATATATCGCGAAAGCTTCCTTATTACCATCTTGTTTTTAACAATTTAATGTATTTCAGTTTCCCCAAACTCTCATTTGCTCATCCGTTTTTTTCGTTTAGGTTTGTTTACAGTTCGTAACAGGAACATATTGTTAACTAAAAACTTTTTATGGCAGATAAGAATGGAAAGATCGACATTAAAAACCTAAGTTTTTCTGATAGTGTATCGTATTATTTCGACAAAGCTGCTCCCTTTACAGGAGCGCCGCAGGGGTTGCTAGACCAGATTAAAGCCTGCAACAGTATTTACAAAATGAATTTTCCGGTTAAGTATGGTAACGAGGTTCGCGTTATCGAGGCTTATCGTGTGCAGCACTCGCACCACCGCATGCCTACCAAGGGCGGTATCCGTTATTCGCTGCATGTAGACCAGGATGAAGTGATGGCGCTGGCCGCACTTATGACTTACAAGTGTGCATTGGTAGATGTTCCTTTCGGTGGCGCCAAAGGCGGTATTAAGATCGCTCCCCGCCAAACCTCACCGGAAATACTGGAGAACATTACCCGCCGCTATACTACCGAGCTGGTTAAGAAAAACTTTATAGGCCCCGGACAGGATGTACCTGCACCCGATTATGGTACCGGTGAGCGCGAAATGGCATGGATACTGGATACCTATTTGACCCTTCGCCCGGGTGAGATAGATGGTTACGGTTGTGTAACCGGTAAGCCAATTTCGCAAAACGGTATACATGGCCGTACGGAGGCTACTGGTCGCGGCGTGGTATATGCACTAAACGAAATATGCTCGTATGCCGATGATATGAAAGATATTGGCCTGACTACCGGCCTGGATGGCAAGCGCGTTATTGTGCAGGGACTTGGTAACGTGGGTTACCATACAGCCCGCATTATTCGCGAATATGGTGCCATAGTAATAGCTATAGCAGAAGCAGACGGTGCAGTGTATGATGAAAACGGTATTGATATTGAAGCGCTTTACAAATACCGCCAGGAGAAGAAATCGGTAAAAGGTTACCCTAAAGGTAAAGTAATGGCCGATTCTGCTGCCGCTTTAGAACTGGATTGCGATATATTGATACCTGCCGCGCTTGAAAAACAAATAACGGAAAAGAACGCACCGCGTATCAAGGCAAAAATTATTGCCGAAGCTGCTAACGGCCCTGTAACACCGGCTGCCGAGCAGATATTGCTGAAGAAAGGCGTAATGATCATCCCTGATATTTATATCAATGCGGGTGGTGTTACGGTTTCTTACTTCGAGTGGTTAAAGAACCTTTCGCACGTTCGCTTTGGCCGTATGCAAAAACGCTGGGAAGAAAAACACCAGACTAACTTTATTAAGCTGGTAGAAGACCTTACAGGACAGAAAGTGCCGAAGAAGCGCATAGAAGACCTGATACATGGTGCCGACGAAATTGACCTGGTAAATAGCGGTCTGGAAGATACTATGATTGAAGCGTACCGCGATATCCGCGAGTTTAAAAAACGCCGCAAATCAGAAATTGATATCCGCACTGCAGCCTTTGCCGTTTCTATCAACAAAATCAAGAATAGCTACTACGCTATGGGTATATTTCCATAGTCAGTCGGCAGTCTGCAATTGTCAGTCAGCAATAACAAAACAGCCGTTGGTTTATTCCAACGGCTGTTTTTATTTTATAAACTAATGGCAAGTGATTATCTGCCAGGTAAGCCCTTAATCATTCTGCCAGCGGTGCTCATTTTTTGCATGCTCTTCATCATGGTTTTCATCTGGTCAAATTGCTTAAGGAAAGCGTTTACCTCTTGTATAGTATTGCCGCTGCCTTTGGCTATACGCAGCTTGCGTTTCCCATCCAGCGCATCGGGGTTACTTCTTTCGTGTGGGGTCATTGAAAGGATAATGGCCTCGACCTTTTTAAATGAGTCGTTGTTAATGTCCACATCTTTCAACTGTTTGCCTACACCCGGTAACATGCCCAACAGGTCTTTTACGTTACCCATCTTTTTTATCTGGGCCAGCTGTGCTAAAAAGTCGTTGAAGTCAAACTGGTTCTTGCGGATTTTTGCTTCCAGCTCCTTGGCTTTCTTCTCATCATACTGCTCCTGCGCTTTCTCCACAAATGATACGATATCGCCCATGCCCAATATACGGCTGGCCATACGCTCAGGGAAGAACACATCAAGCGTCTCTACCTTTTCACCGGTACTTACAAACTTGATAGGCTTGCCCACTGTGTAGGTAATAGTTAAGGCTGCACCACCACGTGTATCACCATCTAATTTGGTAAGCACCACGCCGTCAAAGTCTAATCTATCGTTGAAAGCCTTGGCAGTGTTCACTGCATCCTGGCCGGTCATAGAGTCAACTACAAATAAAATCTGGTCGGGCTTTGTCTTAGCTTTAATGGCCGAGATTTCATTCATCATCTCCTCGTCCACAGCCAAACGTCCCGCTGTATCTATAATTACCAGGTCAAGGCCTAACGATTTTGCGTGGGCAATACCATTCAGGGCTATCTCAACCGGGTTCTTGTTTTCTTTTTCGTGGTATACAGGTATATCTATGTTACCCCCCAGCACAATCAACTGGTCTACCGCCGCAGGGCGGTACACATCGGCCGCCACCATTAGCGGGCGCTTAAATTTTTTGGTTTTTAGCCAGTGCGCCAGCTTGTGCGTAAAGGTGGTTTTACCCGAACCCTGCAAACCTGCAATCAATATTACAGCAGGGCTCCCCTTCAGGTTAAAGTCGGCCTCTTTGCCACCCATTAACTGGGTAAGCTCATCGTGCATCACCTTTACCATCAGCTGGCCGGGCTGCAGGGCATTAAGCACATCCTGGCCCATAGCTTTATCCTTTACCTTATCGGTAAAATCCTTCGCTATTTTATAGTTCACGTCGGCATCAACTAATGCACGGCGCACTTCTTTAATTGTTTCTGCTACGTTAAGCTCGGTAAGCTTTCCTTGTCCTTTAAGCGATTTAAACGCTCCTTCAATCCGTTCCGATAAATTTTCAAACATGGTATTTCAGTTGACGGTTAGTGGTTGGCTAACCTGTTTTTAAGAGGTGCAAATGTAGCAGAGATAGGGAAATTTGGTAGTAAATAGTGAATAGTTAATCCTAAAAGCAAGGGGGATTCCTCCTACAAAGCCTCGTTACGTATACTTATAGACTTATCCTTCAAAGCTTTGTAAAACAATTGCCATGTTTTCTTATTAAGGCTGCTGGCAGGGTAAAAATAAGAATTGAAATTGGTGGTAATTACCCTTAAGCTAAGCACGCCTTTGGATGGCCTTTCAATGACTACTTCGTGTATATTGTCAAAGGCATAAGCATGTTTGCGCCAAAACCAGATAGTATTTTTTATTACCAGGTAGCCGTCTGTTATTATAAAGTAATTAAAGTTACGGCTTACGGCTAATGCAGGTATGGTAAAACCAATTAAGGCCAGCGCACCCCCAACTATATTTTTTTGGGTATTGTCCGGTAACATTATTAGTATTATGATAAACAACAATAGCAATGCAAAACAATAAAATACAATACCCTCAATAGTAAACAAATGGTTGCCATTGAACTCAACAGGGTTTTTGTTTAAAGCGGATGTGTCAACCGGTTGAGAATTCCTCATTTCAAAGTCAAGAGCATGCATGTTACTGTTGCGGCTTTGCAATAACTTATCTGCGCGTTGCAGTATAACCCGCAGATGTGGCATGTTGCGGTAGTTATTGGCGGGTAAAACAATTGTGCTGTTATCCTTCAGAGTAATAACCGTGCCTTCCACATAGTATGGTATAAGTAAGGCTGAAACAGTTTGTTTACCAGTAAGTTCAATATGTTTAACCTCGCTCCAGTTAATAGTTGTTTTTTTAAATAAGTAGGAAATTGTGATGCCTGTATTGCTTATGCCAATTGCCGGAATGTACATGGTGAAGCGCACCGCAAAATAAATTGCTAATACCAATAAAGGTATACCCAGTGCAATCGCCCCCACGCCATCATTACTGTTAGTAGGTAAAGTCTCTGCTCCGGTTATTATTAGTTGTAATGCAAAAAAGAAAGATAGAAAAGTAATACCTGCAGGCAGCAAAATACTATGTAATAAACTACGCTTGCTGTAAATGGATTTTGCCATACATCCTTACAATTTTACCAGCTTAACTACCTGCGTTTTTTCTATACCATTTACCTGTAGATAGTATATGCCTTTGGTCATTTCAAAGTTAAGTTCTGTTTTGGTGTTGCGTATAGTAGTTGTATATACCAGGCTACCGTTGGCGTCGAATATTTTTACTGTGCTGCCTGTGTAGCTATTGTCGCAGGCTATAACCCAATTGCCACTTTGAAGCGGATTAGGGAATACATTCAGTCGCATTTGGCTTAAATCGTTTATACCCGTAATAGTCACCTGTATCACATTCGACATAGCTGTACATCCGTTGCTATCGGTAACCTGTACCTGGTAGCCCCCGTTGCTGGTTGCTACATAGTTATTGCCCTGGGCATTGATAATAAGATTGCCTTCGTAAAACCATTGGTACGAGGACCCGTTATAAACACTTAAGGTATCGCCGCTTACGCTTACCGAAACCGAAGGCACCGGGTAAGCGCTTAATGCCAGGTGGTTCGATTCGGCCGTACAGTTGTTGGCATCGGTTATAGTTACATAGTAGTTGCCTGCGTTAACGGCTTGTATACAGGTGGTGGTTTTACCGCCGTTCCATAGATAGGCCGAAAATCCTTGTGTAGCGCAAATTTCTACACTATCGCCCGGGCAAAACCGGTTGGCCGCGCTGGTAATAGTTATATCCGGCGTATCGGTTACTGTAAGGTTTAGGGTAGTGATAGAATCGCATCCACCTGCTGAACTTGTAGTATCAGAATATTGGCCGGCTGCTGTAAGCGTTTGCCCTGCAAAGGTATAATTGGCACCCGGGCAAATACTATAC
>DATGXP010000257.1:0-5108 GCA_035298845.1 Chitinophagales bacterium | reverse complement strand
TAGCAGCGTCATTCTTGGGGTTTACGCTCCATACAATGTCGCTCATATTTTCAATCATCTCGCGGCTGGTATCGCCAATTTTAAGCAACATGTTTTGCGCCCTTTCGGTTTTTTCCTGTTGCAGTAACTGCTTAGCGGCCTCGCTGAATACAGAGATACTGCCCAATGTACTGCCGATATCATCGTGCAGGTCGCGCGCTATTTTGTTACGCATAGCCTGCAGTTTCATCAGCTGGCTTATCCGGTACCGGTAAAAAGCATACCCTATAGCCGCCATTACTGCCATGCAAATGGCAATAAACCACCAGGTGTAATAAAACGGCGTGGCAATAACAAACTCTGCCAGTTTGCGCTCACCACCAAACTGCCCGGCTGGGTTAGTAACCCGCACCATCAATTTATAATGGCCCCAGGGCAGGTTGGTGTATTTAATATTTCCGTCTTCGCTATTGCTCCATGCTTCTTCCATACCATCCAGCTTATACTGAAAGCGTACCATTTGCGGCGAAGTGAACTGTAACGCACTTACTGCAAAGTTTACATAACGCTCGCTGCTGTTAAGGTGGGTTGTTCCGCGCATTACATCCGTCCAAAAACTTTTACCAAACACATTCATATCGGTAAGGTATAGTGGCGGATAGGAAGTGCTGAAATCAATTTTGTCGGGTTTAAAACTATATAGTTTGTTGCCGGCTGTAAAACTTACAATGCCGTCTGTTTCGTTACTAAAATACGACGACAGGCTGGTATTAGCGCTTCCATCATTTACATCTAAATGGAAAAACTTTTTTGTGGCACGGTCAAATACCTCCAAGCCGTTTTTGGTTATTATCCATATACGGTTACGGTGGTCAATGTGCATACCTAAAAAAATTCGTGATGAAACGGGGTTCTCTGGTACATACTGCGTAAATTTTTGGCCGTCGAATTCTGCCAGCCCTGCACCGCCCATAGTTACAAATACATGATTGTCGCGGCTGCACCATACATCAGTTACATCATTTGAAGGTAATGTGTTGGGGTCACCGGGTTTATTCAAAAATTTTTCATATACATTTTTGTCTAATGCGGTTTTAGGGTCACGCCGATAAAGGCCCGATGCAGTTGCTATCCAGATATTGCCTTTGGCATCTCTGTCGATACGGCGCGTAAGGTTACTTCCTATGGTTTTAGTATCTTTTACATCATTGGCGTGCTTATAGTATTTTTCATCGTCAAAACTGTAATACGCTAGCCCATAGCCCAACACTGCCAGCCATACACCATGTTTGCCCTGTACATCGTCAAATATCATTTCCTTTATCTGGTATACGCTTGAGCCGTATATTTCAGGGAATTCAGGAATATTTAGCTCTCGCAATTTAGAAGAGCCTTTTTGCCACCGGTAAAATCCGCTTTCGGTGCCCATTAAAAAATCAGATGCATCTAAGGGCAACAAACAATCCGGTATTACGTCCCAGTCTTTAGCATGAAAACGCAGGTTTTTAAACGACATGAGATACTCATCGCTCAAGAACGTTCCTTTGTTGGTATTTACAGCCACACTGCCATCGGCAAACCGGTAGGTATAGAACGTATTACCATCGTATTGCACATCGGTAAATTCTGTTTCGGTAAACAGCCAGGTTTTGCTGTCGTACTTGGCCAATCCGCGCGCGGTGCCTACCCATATTATACCCCGGCTATCTTTAAAAGCAGCATTTATCCGGTTGCTGGGTATAGAACTGGGGTCTACCACATTGCGCTTAAAGGTTGTAAGCTCGTGCGATTTTTTGTTTACTAAAAACAAACCCGAACCACGCGAGCCTACCAGCACATAGCTGCGGTTAACGTTCACCACACAAGTCAGTTCATCATTAAATCCTGAAATAGCCTCCGGTTTACTGTCCGGCTTTATATCCTGCATTACCAGGGTAGAGCCCCAACCAATCATCCACATGCTGTTGTCTTCTGTAAAAAACCGGGTAACGCTGGTTTCGGCATGCATAACATAGCTGCTGCCGGTAGCTTTGTTTACAACGAACACCAGGCCGCTATGCAGCAGGCTGAAGTAAAATTTATCGCCTGCATCCTGCATACTGTGTATCCAGGTTTGCCTGCCCAGCGGAGAAGAGAGGGCATTGCGCGGGTGAAAGTCTGTTTCGTTATAATTCCAGTACGAAAACTGCAGTGTTTTTTTATTCAGGAATATACCTGGCACTACCTCGGCACCTATAGCCATGTATGTATCATCCCAGTTGGCTACACAATTTAGGCGGTTGGTCGCAATTGATTTTTTATTGCCGGGGTCGTTTTTAAATTGCCTGAACTGTTTACCTGCTGATGCGTTGGCATCGTACCTGGTAAGGCCGCCATCTTTTGTAGCAATCCAGAATACGTGCTCTTTATCCTGGGTAATACCTACAATGTAATTACCGGATAATGAATTGGTATCGGCCGGGTTACTGCGAAACACCCTGAATACACGTCCATCGAAACAATTGAGGCCATCCTTGGTGCCTACCCATAGAAAATGGCTATGATCTTCGTATATACAGGTAACCTCATTTGATGAAAGCCCACTACGGGTATTAAATGTTTCGAAGCGCAACTGCTGCGAAAACAACAGATGAACGCAGCCTGAGCACAAAAGCATGAAAGCTATCCGCAACAATTTCATTGCCTGAAAGTAAAGTTTTCAGGCAAAATATCTGCGTAGTTGTTTGTGCCTGTGCCTGAATATCATTTTATAAATCGGCAGCAAAAGATAGCCCATAAAGAAAATACGCGGGCCAAAGTGCAACTCATCGCATACAAACACTTTTGCATCGTGCTCAATTATTGTACGGGTATGTTTCCAGTACTGGTGCTGAAGCGAATAAGAGTTTTCGTAGAAGGCAGTGCCGTACTCCAGTTTATCCAATCGCAGGTAATGCAAATCGATAGGCATAAAACCAAATAGCAGAATTACACTTTTAAACAGCACCACTTGCAAAGGCACTTCACGGCCACCTATTTCTGCCATGTGCTGCGGGTAAGTCATTTTTGCAAAAGGCATTAACTCCCCATTTACATTTTTCATCAGGGTAATGTGTTGCCACAAAATTTCTTTAGTGGCGTTTACTTCAGATTGTATGATGAAGGCAAAGTCGCGCATTAGTAGGCCAGATTTGGACCCAGCCATCTTTCCAACTCTGGCACTGTTATACCTTTCTCTTTAGCTAATGACTCCACCTGGTCTTTCTGTATTTTGCCTACACCAAAGTATTTAATGTGTGGCGACGAAAAGTAGAAACCACTTACCGATGCTGTAGGATACATGGCATAGCTTTCCGTAAGCTTAATACCGGTGTTCTTCTCTACGTCCAGCAACTGCCATATCTGTGGTTTAAGCGTATGGTCCGGGCAGGCAGGATAACCCGGTGCCGGGCGAATACCCTGGTATTTTTCCTGTATCAGTTCTTCGTTGCTCAGGGTTTCGTCGCCAGCATAGCCCCATAGTTCTTTGCGAACCAACTGGTGCATGCGCTCGGCAAATGCTTCGGCTAAGCGGTCGGCAAGTGCTTTTAATAAAATGCTGTTGTAGTCGTCGTGATCTTTTTCGAACTTTTCAATCCACTGCTCTATACCTAAACCGGTAGTTACCGCAAACGTGCCAAAGTAATCCTGCGTAGGCGAAACGTAATCTGCCAGGCAATAGTTAGGCTGATTGCCCGATTTCTTTGTCTGCTGGCGCATAAAATCGAAGTGCAGATTATTCTCTATCTGTATAGAATCATTCACCGATTTTGCGGGGAATATTCCTATTACCGCCTTAGCCGTAATCCATTTTTCGGCAATAATTCTCTTCAATAATGCCTGAGCATCATTAAACAATTTCTTTGCCTCTACACCATACTTTTCGCTTTCAAAAATACGCGGGTAAGTACCGCTCATCTCCCAGGTACTAAAAAACGGCGACCAATCGATATACTGCGTCAGTTCTTCTAATGAGTAATCGTCAAATACTTTAACGCCCACAAAATTCGGCTTCTTAATTTGTTCTTTGCTCCAATCGATAGGTGCTTTGTTGGCGCGTGCTTGCTCCAAAGTAACATACTCAATATCGCTGCGGCGGTTGGCGTGTATCTCGCGCATTTCTTCATACTCACGCTTTACACCATTGGCAAAATTGATGCTCTCATCTTTGCTAAGCAGGCTGCTGGCTACGGTCACTGCCTTGCTGGCATCTAACACGTGCACCACATTCCCACCATATGATGGCGCTACCTTTACAGCGGTATGTAGTTTAGATGTAGTAGCGCCGCCAATCAACAGCGGTTGGGTCATACCCAAACGCTCCATTTCTTTAGCCACATGCACCATCTCATCCAGCGATGGGGTAATCAATCCGCTCAAACCTATAATCTGCGCGCCTTCTTCGCGCGCACGCTCTAATATTTTATCGGCGGGCACCATTACACCCATGTCTATTATCTCGTAGTTGTTGCAGGCAAGTACAACGCCCACAATGTTTTTACCAATATCGTGCACATCGCCCTTAACGGTAGCCAGCAAAATTTTGCCGTTGTTCTTAGCCGTGTTGCCGGTGCGTTTCTTTTCTTCTTCCAGGTATGGCAACAGGTAAGCCACGGCTTTTTTCATTACGCGTGCGCTCTTAACTACCTGCGGCAAAAACATTTTACCGGCACCAAACAAGTCACCCACTATGTTCATACCAGCCATTAGCGGGCCTTCTATAATTTCTAATGGCTTATCGTATTTCTGACGGGCTTCTTCGGTATCGGCATCTATAAATTCTACTATGCCTTTTACCAATGCATGTGCCAGACGGTCTTCTACCGTGCCGTTGCGCCATTCTTCGTTTACTACTTCGGTCTTGTCTTTTTTCTTTACTGTTTCTGCAAAGGCTAGCAGGCGCTCGGTAGCATCGTCTCTTCTATCCAGCAATACATCTTCTACACGCTCCAGCAAATCTTTTGGTATATCATCATACACCTCCAGCATGGTTGGGTTTACTATACCCATGTCCATACCGTTCTTAATAGCATGATACAGGAACGCCGAGTGCATAGCCTCGCGCACAGGGTTGTTGCCGCGGAACGAGAACGATACGTTACTTACCCCAC
>DATGXP010000256.1:0-2505 GCA_035298845.1 Chitinophagales bacterium | reverse complement strand
AATTGCAGCTACAACAGGCCATATAAACCTGCCGTATCAAAGCCCGGCGAAGTTTGATAATACACCCCAGGAGAAATTGCAATACGCGGCACTAAACAAGCAGATAGCTACCGAGATGCTGTACATGGCAGGGAAAGCGAGGGAGTATATGGTGCAGAAGTAAAACCCCTAAATCCCCTGAAGGGGACTTTAACAGCCGAATACAATTAAGTGGATAATTTACCCGAGATTAGGAGTAGTAAGGTTGATAGCCATAACACCCTTAACTTCGGGCACGGCGCGCTTAACGGCTTCTTCTATACCGGCTTTCATGGTCATGAAACTTTGCGGGCATGTGCTGCAAGCGCCTATCAGCTTTACACGTACAATCATCTCATCGGTAATATCTACTACCTCTACATTGCCCCCATCATCGTTAAGATACGGGCGCATTGTGTCGAGAGATCTCTCTACACGCTCTAGTATATCGGTTGTTTCGGCTGTCATGATAAAGCTGGTTCAGTTTCTTCAGGGGCTAAGTTAGCATTCTTTATGGCAATCTGGCGGGCAACGTTGGTAGCCAGTTCATCAAAGGCATCGGTCACCAGTTGGTTATCGCGGCCATAGATGCTTACAGGTTTACCAGTATCGCCACCTTCGCGGATGCCCTGCACCAGTGGAATTTGCCCCAGGAAAGGCACTTCGTATTCATCGGCCAGGCGCTTGCCGCCTTCTTTGCCAAAGATGTAGTACTTATTGTTTGGTAACTCCTCTGGTGTAAAGTATGCCATGTTTTCTACCACACCAAGCACAGGCACATTGATAGTATCGAGCCTGAACATAGCCAGGGCTTTGCGGGCATCTGCCACGGCTACCTCCTGCGGGGTGGTTACTATTACAGCCCCTGTTACGTTGAGAGTTTGTGCTACGGTAATATGCACATCGCCGGTGCCGGGAGGCATGTCTACCACCATATAATCCAATTTGCCCCAAATGCAATCGGTAACAAACTGGCGCAAGGCAGAGGTAACCATAGGCCCGCGCCACACAATGGCCTGACGCTCATCTACCAGCAAGCCAATAGATAGTATCTTGATACCCTCTGCTTCTAAAGGCACCATATAGTGTTTATCTTTTATCAGGCGCACCTCGGGCTTTTTGCCTTTAACGCCCAACATAAGCGGCACCGATGGGCCATGTATATCGGCGTCTATAAGGCCTACCTTTGCACCCTGACGGGCCAGGCTAAGGGCAAGGTTTACAGCCACCGTAGACTTGCCTACACCGCCTTTGCCCGATGCTACACAAATAATATTCTTTACACTTGGTAGCACGTTCACGTTCTCTTTGCGCAGCGAGGTAACCTGTGCATCCATAGTTACATCCACCTCCAGGCCGCTATCCATATCTTGGTGAATGGCGTCTATACAGTCTTTCTTTATCTTCTCTTTGAGCGGACAGGCGGGTGTAGTTAAGGTAACTTTAAAGCTAACCTTGTTGCCCTCTACCTGCACATTGCTAATCATGTTGAGGGTAACCAGGTCTTTTTTAATATCCGGGTCATCTACATGGCGCAGGGCATTGAGGACGTCTTCTTGGGTAAAAGGCATGTTTTTAAATTAGGGTGCGAAGTTGTGTGTTGTTTGCGAGAACTGCAAGGTATTTAGAGGTAATTAGGTTAATAAGCAGTAAAGGGCTGCTCCCAGGGTCATTTTTAGTAGTGATAATATGACTTTGCCTGGCTTAGGCTTGGCTTAGTCGTGCCATTACAGGCCACATGCGTAGTTAATTCGCCGGCCTGAGGTAGGCTGCACCTAACAGGCCCCGGCGCATTTCCAGCTCTATCAGGCGGCCATTTTTGTAGCGGTAGTAGTAGGTGAGGCCATCCTGCATATCTGCCTTATAAACGCCATCGCTTACTTTTTTGATAGTGCGATACTCGCCCATACGCTCGGAGAATACACGGGCTTTGTCGCAAGGCTCGTGAAAGAATAACTGAATGGTAGAGCAATACACCGGTGAGTTAATATTGAAGGCCCCATCAATTCGTTTCATCAAATATTTAGTGCCCAGCCAATTGATAGTTGTTACATCGGTTTTACCATTACTGGAGCCTTTGGAGTAGGAAGATATATACTGCCCCCTTTTATACATAATATCATAATAAAGCGTGCTTGTGTGTTTGGTAAACAGTATGTGCGCCTCTGATGCACTGTTAAGCAGATATGTAACGATGGAGTCGTTTTTTACCAGTTTTTCAACGGTAGTTTTGCCAATATTATTGCCAAACAGTATTACGTCAAAAACAAGTTTCTGCGAACTGGCGGTGAGAAGATGTAAAAATAAAAGCAGGGTAAAAATATATCTCAAATAGCTGTGTTTTAATTAGCGAACAAGTTTCATAAACACGCTGGCACCTTTACTCATCTCCAGCTCATACAAAACACCGTTGCGGTAACGATAGATATTAGTAACACCGTTTGCCATTTTGCATTGGTAAACTCCTTCGGCTGTCTTTATAAAATC
>DATGXP010000255.1:0-2478 GCA_035298845.1 Chitinophagales bacterium | reverse complement strand
GATATACTGCAATGACCCTACGTATAATATTCTTTGGACACACGACGGCTACAACGCCGGGCCTGTAGGTGGTGTAAACCCAACACCGGTAGCGCCGCACAGCACTACCAATTACCCTGTGGTAATGACAAATGGCACCATTACTTGCCGCGATACGGTTCGCATAGTGGTGGTTAACCCTATTGTGCAGGTAAACGCAGGTAATGATACGGTTGTATGTACCGGTCAATGCGCTACTTTAAGCGCTACTGCAAAGGTGATTAAGAATCCGGCTAAAACACCTACCTATAGAAACCTTCAGCCCGATACTGCAGCAATAACCTCCTTTGGCGGTATAATTACACAAGGAGCTAACGTAAATATCAATATTACTACCCTGAACATGACAAACGTGTTGCCTGGTAGTATTGTAAGCGTGTGTATAGATAGGATAAGAATGACAGGATTGGGGCTTGGCGCAGGCAACCTGCAGTTTTATTTGTTGTGTCCCGATGGTACCTCTATAGTTTTAATGCCTGATAGTACAGCCACGGGTAATGCCGGCTTGTTTGGCTACAACACATTGTTCAACCAAACTTGTTTTTACCCGGCCGGGCCAGCAGTAAGTTCCGGTACGCCACCTTATACCAATAGTTTTGGTACCAGCGAGTCTTTCGATAACCTGGCTGGTTGTACCGCTAATGGTGTTTGGACCTTAGCAGTAGTTCCACAATCGGGTTTTGGTAGCGGCACTATCGTTACTTCCGGTTGGAGCATTACCTTCAACGACCCCGAAATTGCATACACCGGCGATTTTACCTGGACGCCTACCACCGGTATGACAAACTCTACCACACTTAACCCAACGGTTTGTCCGCCGCCTACGGCCTATACGCTCACTGTGTCAGATACTGCCGGCTGTGTTACCCAAAGCGATGTAGTAAACGTTACTACACAGGCTTGCTGCGCACTTAGCGCAAGTGCTACAAGAGTGCAGCCTACCTGCGGACAAAGCAATGGCAGTATTAATATTACACCTGTACCTGCAGGCACATACACTTATGCATGGAGCGATGGCCCATCAACCTTACAAAACCGTACAGGCCTTGCGGCTGGCACTTACACGGTTACTATCACCAGCACAGTTACACCAACGTGTACCTTCGATACCACTATCATACTAAACTCCAGCGGTAGCTTATCGGTTAGCTTTAGCAACCAGGTAAATCCAACATGTGCTGGTAACGATGGCTCTATCACCGTAACACTCGCAGGCGGTACACCTGTTTACGCCATAACTATCGATACCGGTGGGGCTCCGTTTACTATCAATTCGCCTATAGCAGGTTCACAAAACATTCCCGGCCTTGATGCCGGTACGGTAACTGTTAGCGTTGTAGATGGTGGTAGCTGCACGGCAAGCGCCACGGCTACTATTGTTGCGCCATCTAACTGTTGTACCGTTACAGCCACATCAACTACTACGCAGCCTACCTGCGGGCAAAGCAATGGGGCGATTAATATTACTCCTAACCCAGCGGGTTCATATAATTATGCATGGAGCGATGGCCCATCTACCTTGCAAAACCGCACCGGCCTTGCAGCAGGCACTTATAGTGTAACAGTTACCAATAGCGCAGTGTCTACCTGCACTTTCACCACCACGGTTACCTTAAACTCTAACAGTTCGCTTACACTTGCTTTCAGCAATCAGGTAAATCCTTCTTGCGGGGCAAACGATGGTTCGCTTACGGCAACGCTTGCTGGTGGCACCGCACCTTATACTATTACTATAGATACCGGTGCCGGTCCGTTTACGGTAAATTCCCCTATACCGGGTTCCGTTAATCTGCCAAACCTGCACGCAGGTACAGTTACCGCTAGCGTGGTAGATGGTGCCGGTTGCACAGCCAGTGCTACGGCAACTTTAGCAGCGCCTAATTCACCTACGCTTACCTTTAGCAATCCTGTTAACCCTACATGTGCAGGTAACAATGGCTCTGTAACGGCTACACTTGCCGGCGGCACAGGCCCTTATGTTATTACAGTAGATACCGGTTCCGGTCCTTTCACGCTCAACTCGCCTATTGCAGGGTCTATTAATATACCAGGCTTACATGCCGGTACGGTTACGGCCAGCGTATCAGATGCCAACAGCTGCACCGCCAACGCTACTGTTACATTAACCGCTGCTACCAATTGTTGCACGCATACTTTAAGTGCCGCGCTGGTACAACCTACCTGCGGGCAGGCCGATGGCAGCATTACATTAACCACAAGTAACGGCTCGGGTAATTATACCTATGCATGGGGCGGGGGAGAGACTATACCGGTGCTGAATAACATTGGCGCTGGGAACTACTCCGTTACTATTACCGATAACGGTTTCGCAAATTGTTTTATAGATACCGCTTTTGCCCTTACCAATCCCAATGGACCGGTTATCGATAGCTTTAAAATACTGAACGTAAGTTGCGCTGGTAATGGCAGCGATGGTTC
>DATGXP010000254.1:0-2350 GCA_035298845.1 Chitinophagales bacterium | reverse complement strand
CTGCCAGTCTTCACGGTGTTTGGCCGCTACAAAGGGGCAGGCATCGCCACAACCCATGGTGATGGCAAATTCGTATTGCTGCTGTGGTATCTGCTGCAGCGATTTAGAATCGTGTATGCTTAAATCATAGCCCAGTTCTTTCATGGCTGCAATGGCCTTGGGGTTTATTACGCCCGAAGGCTTAGAACCCGCGCTATACGCGCGCACTAAATTTTTACCGTGCATTATGGCAAAAGCCTGCGCCATCTGGCTGCGGTTGCTGTTTTCTACACAAACAAAGAGTATGTTTTTCATAAGCAGTTTAAATTAGCAGCAACCGCCACCAGGTTTACAACAGCCTTCTTCTTTTCCGGCGCCCACTACTTCCAGTTTGGTTTCGGGTATGCCGCAGGTGCTTTTTGCCAGGCAATCGGTTTGCTTAGGTAGTAGCACAAAATTTTCGCCCTCAAAGCCCAAATGATAAGTACCGGTGGTTTCGGTTTGGTATTCTACTTCAATATCCCAATCGGTATTGCCCAAAATGGTGTTAGATATGTTTAAAATATTCAGCAGGCCCGATGGCTTTAGGCGGTGGTCAAAATCTTCGGCTACCCAAATTTGCATAGTGGCGTTTTCTGCTTTGCGGATGGTGCCGCCACAGTCGATAAAGTTTTTAGTTACCAGGCCTATTTCGGTTACGTGAAAGTGGCGGGGTATAAAAGTACCGTTAGGCAGTACAAAATTCACCGCGTTTAGGGTGCTTAGCTTGCTTTTTAGTTCTGACAGTTTCATGGCTTTTTACTTATGGTTAACAACATTTGCTTTTTACTTTATCTACATGGGCCGATATGCGGGTAACAAAAGCAGTTAGCTCTGCCAACACCTTTGGGTCTATACAATAGCATATAGCGTTGCCCTCTATGCTGCCCTTTATTATACCGGCGTTTTTCAACTCCTTCAGGTGTTGCGATACGGTAGGCTGCGCCAGCGGCAATACTTCTACTATATCGCCGCAAATGCAGCTGTTGGTCTTAGCCAGGTACTCAATTATAGCTACCCGTGCCGGGTGGCCCAGCGCCTTGGCCAGCGTGGCTATGGTATTTTGTTTTGGTGTGAAATGGTCTGTTTTAGTAGCTCCCATCTTAATCTTTATATTGCAATATTACGATAAAGATTTGAAAAACAAAATCGGGTAGTTCTCCCGGCTTTTGCCTAACCCCTCTCCGCCGCGGCGGGTCTCCCCTCTCCACACATGGAGAGGGGAGACCGTTCGAATAAAATGTATTCTATAATACTTAAGGTAGCAGAATGGCAATACCCCCTAAGGGGAACTAACAGCCAAACAGCCGGGCATTTCTTTATTGCATATGGGGTTATGGTCCGGTTCTAGCGCTTGATGCCATGTTGCGCACGCGCACGGCGCTGGCTGTATCGCGCTGCTGCAGGTAATACCTAAACAGGAAAGCGTAAGGGAATTTTTCGCGCTCGCCGCGTTTAATGTCTTCTTCAAAATAGTTGACTGCTTTAGCGGTATCACCCTCCAGCATATAATAAATGGCGTAGTTGTAGTAGGGCAAATACGATTCGGGGTTTAGCACCATCAGCGTATCGTTGGTGGCCAAGGCCTTTACTTTATCGCCGCGCAGGTAATACAGTTTGCCAAGTTCTACCAGTGCCTTGGGGTTGTCGCTTTTGGCTTTCAGCGAGCGCTCATACCACTTAACTGCCGCAGCGGTATCGCCGCTCATTTGGTAAGCTTTGCCCAGGTTGCTGGCCGAGCGCCATAAGGTAGAGTCGGCGTTGTATGCCCGCTCGAAGAGTGGTATGGCTACCGAGTTGTTGTTTAACTCTACGGCGTGTATCATAGCAAGTTCCTCTATAGCTATAGCGTATTGCGGGTAAGCGGCTATAGCCTGGTTATAGTAGTGTATGGCCTTTGCCGATTGAGTTTCTAACTGTTGCGCGGTCAGGTTCTTATCGGTGCGGTACAGGCGGCGCAGTTCTTTAGCCATCATGTAATTGGCCTTGGCCGATGATGTAAGATGCGGCATATCTGCTTCAAACAGCGTGATGGTATCTTTCCAATCAGCATTGCGCGCTATGGTCTGGTAGCTGTAGAAGATAAGTATAAGCGCCAGTGCGGCTATCTGTGCTTTGCTTACACTCAGGTTAAATGTTGGTGCACCGGTTACGGTTTTACTTTGCTCTTTCTTTTTGGTGGCTACCGGTTCGGGTTGTTTGTTCAGCAGATAATTAATAAGCCAGGCCAGCAGTATGGCAAACGATAGCGAAGCTGTAAACAATACGCGCTCGCCCACTATGCCCGGCAGGGGCAGCACTATGTTTGCCGCCAGCGATATCTGCACCAGGT
>DATGXP010000253.1:0-5875 GCA_035298845.1 Chitinophagales bacterium | reverse complement strand
GCCAAACCACTGGCCGGGCTGATTATCGTAAAACTGCTCGAGGCGCGCACCCTGAAATACGATGGAATCGCTCCAGTTGCTGGCTTCGGCTTTTAAGGTACCCTCAATAAATAAAGCCGAGCTGCCCGCAAAGAAAACCTTAGTGCCGGGCATAATTGTAAGCGTGCTATTGCAGCGCACATATACACCGGGCACGCTATCGTGAGCAATAATTACATGCGGTAAATCGTTGCTCCAGGTGGCAGAGTTAGTGAGCTCCTCGCCATAGTGGTAATGTGCATTTTGCCCAAAGGCCTGCAAATGCACGGTAGATGTTTGCCCGCCTATTAAAAACTGAACGTCATCTATAATTACAAAAGGAGTGGCGGCGCTGTTGGGGTTTACCGTAACTTCTACAAAAATATAGATAGAGTCTTTAGCGGGTATTTCAATATTGGTAAAGTGGTCGCCGTTGACCCCATCTACATTAATACGGAACTGCGTGCCCACCAGATGTTTCAACTGAATATCCTCTATACGTACGGCTTTTTTATCGGTATTAAATACTTTAAAGTATTTGGTGGTAGAGCCAAGGGAAGTAAAAACCGTATCGAAGGTTAAGGTATCGCGGCTAAACGAGATATTGGCATTGCCAAACTGCTCTTTGCGGCAGTTGCTCAGCAACAGCACAATGGCGGGAATGGTAAATACTAAAAGAAGTTGGAACAGTTTTTTCACCTTAAAATTTGAATTGCTATAACGATGGGTGAAAATAGAAATTGTACCGAAAGGCTATAATACAAGCCCAAACGCCCTTAATGGCCTGTTTTTGCAAAGGCTTTCTCTATCAGGTTAAGGGCCGGGGCTGTCATAAAGGTAGTGGCCAGGGCCATAAACACCATCATGGTAAATATTTCGGGCTTAAGTATGCCCAGGTCGTAGCCAATGTTAAGCACAATAAGCTCCATTAGCCCGCGGGTATTCATCAGCGCGCCTATGCTTAGCGAGTCTTTCCACGATTGTCCGGTTAGTTTGGCGGCAGCAGCGCTACCTATAAATTTGCCTGCCACTGCTACGGCTACAATAATGGCACAGATAGACCACAGATAGGTGCCATTGAGTAACCCGATTTGTGTACGTAAACCCGTAAAAGCAAAAAACAGCGGCATTAGCAAAAAGGTGCTTACATCTTCTATACGCTCGGTAAAAATAGTGCGCAGTGAAACATTAACCGGCATAATAGCGCCTGCTAAAAAAGCCCCGAAAAGGGCGTGTATGCCAATAAGCTCAGCTATATAGGCCGATGCAAGCAGCAGCAAAAAAATAAGCGCCGTAAAATGATTGTGTATACTGCCATTAAAAAAATACCGCTCGCTAAGCTTTTGCAATACCGGTTTTACAGCAAACAGCATTATTGCCACATACACGGCTGCCAGCAATATTGAAAACCAGGCATTCGACACATCGCCGGCTCTCGAAATAGCTATAACAAAAGGCAGGATACACCAGGCGGTTACATCGCCAATAGCAGCGCAGATGATAGCCATGCTGCCTGCCGGGGTTTTAGTCATGTTGCGCTCCTTTAAAATACGCGCTAGCACAGGGAAAGCTGTAATGCTCATAGCTATACCCATAAACAATGCAAAGGGGATAAATGAAATATTGGCCGGGGCGAACGCTTTATAAAGAAAGGCCGCCAGCACCACGCCTAAAAAATAGGGGAACACAATACTTACATGGCTTACTACGATGGCTTCGCTGGCCCGGCTTTTAAGTGTGCTTACATCCAGCTCCATACCAATTATAAACATAAACAGCACCAGCCCTATCTGGCTTAACAGCTGAAGGTTAGATAAAGAGGATGCCGGGAATAGAAATCCAAACATATCGGGCATTACCCAGCCCAGTAGAGAAGGGCCCAGTATAATGCCTGCCGTAATTTCACCTATTACGGCCTGCTGGCCAATACGAGAGAAAACATACCCTACAATTCGGGCTACAAAAAGTATTACTATAATTTGTAACAGCAAAATAGCCAGCGGGTGCCTTGCGCTTTCCAATGTATGGCCCTGCGTGGTGGCGCTTTTTATCTGCTCAATTAATAAAGCAGGTTCTAACTGCCTGCCCTGCAACAGGACAAATAGTATAGCTGCCAGCAAGGGAACTATAATTGCAAAATAAAGTTTAAGATGTTTCTTTTTCACAATAATCTGCCGCAAAAATGCCTGAATAATCGAACTAAACAAGGCATGTTGAGCATAATCAGAAATTATCTACTTTGCGGGTATGAAACCAATGCATGTAATTGTAACCGTACTATTCAGCCTCTTCTTCATTCCGGCGGTAGGGGTGCATGTTTATGGGCTTTTTGCGCCTATTACGCAGGAGTCAACAGCTTCGCATATCATCCATATTGTAAGTTATAGTGTTTGCTTTTTTACTTTTTTGCGCGCAATCAAATATCGTTTACTGCTTTATGCTTTGGCGGCTGTTTACCCGTTTATGTTTCACGCTAATTGTTTTTTTACCCCGCTGGTGCAGCAAAATAAATTTAATGCTGTGTGCCTGCTGGTAATAGTAATGTTGCCCTTGGGAGGGCTTTGGATTTATAAATACGACAGGCATTAAACTACTGTAAACAAAAAACCCTCCTGTTTAATAAAAGCAGGAGGGTTTTTTGTTTGAAAGGAACTTTTACATTTTACCGTCGAGAAGACAGAACCGGCAAACAATACCGCCCATTACCGCAAGGCATATAATCCAGTAACCGCCGTTTATCAAAATGTATTTCCATCCTCTGCGCTCAAACAATCCGTTGATACCACACAGCGGCAAAGCCAAAAGCACACCCATAATAGTACCGTGTAAAGCACCATGGCCAAACGAGCGGTAGTTGTTAGCATACATAGCCATTACCTGTTTACCTAAGCCCTGCGGGTCGTCTACCGGCATACCTGCCTGCGGCACCAATAATGAGTTTAACCCAAACTGGTGAATAGTTACTCCAAAAAGAGAAAGGGCAATCATATAACTGAATACATAAGTAAGTCCGAAAACAAGTGCCATGTTTGCACCTTTCATCGATTCCTGGTTGAGGCCGGCGGCATTCATCCAGGCATTGCCAAACACTTTAGGGTTATACCAAATAAAGCCCAGAACTAAAGGGAATAGTGCAGCTAAGGCAGCAACAAGAAATGGATTGAACATAATTTATGGTTTTGGTGTAAGCCGAAAGTAAGGGGATTTTACGGCATATGAAACCGCTTATCAACAATGAATTAATACCCTGTCAACTTTTCTAAAGCGCCCTTTAACCTGCTTTTGGCTAAGAAGTTCTTTTCCAACGAAATAGCAAACGGCACGGGAGTATCTAACGAGGCCACGCGCATAACCGGGGCATCGAGGTATTCAAACAAATGCTCGTTGATGTAAGCCGATATCTCGGCACCTATGCCGCCTATCAGGGTGTCTTCGTGCAGTATTAAAACTTTGCCGGTTTTCTTTACCGTGGCTTCAATAGCTTCTTTATCAAAGGGCAGCAGTGTGCGCAGGTCAAGCACATCGGCCGACATACCGCCCGTTGCTTCCAGGGCCCAATGCACGCCGGCACCATAAGTAATAATAGAAACATCGTCCCCTTTGCTTACCAGATTGGCCTTGCCAATTTCTGTAGTGTAATAGTCATCGGCTACTTCGCCTTCTATACTTCGGTAAAGCGCCTTGTGTTCAAAATACATCACCGGGTTAGGGTCGTTAATAGCAGCGCACAGCAAGCCTTTGGCATCGGCGGCAGAACTTGGGTAAACAATTTTTAAACCGGGTACATGAAAAAACCAGGCCTCGTTACTTTGTGAGTGGAAAGGCCCTGCCCCTACACCGGCACCGGTAGGCATGCGAACTACCACATCGGCATTTTGGCCCCAGCGCCAGTGGCTTTTGGCCAGGTTGTTTACGATGGCATTGAAACCGGTAGACACAAAATCGGCAAACTGCATTTCAACCACACTCTTCATTCCCTTTACGCTCATTCCTAATGCAGCACTCAGTATGCCACTTTCGCACAACGGTGTGTTGCGCACCCTGTCCTTTCCAAACTCAGCCACAAACCCATCGGTAATTTTAAACACGCCGCCATATTCGGCCACATCCTGACCCATGATAACCAGGTTATCGTGCTTTTGCATGCTTTGGCGCAGCCCGTCGCTCACGGCATCTACAAAACGCTTTGTACTAACAGCAGATGATGGCTGATGCGCCATTGAAGAATATGGTGCATAAATTTCTGCCTCTTCCTGCATAGTAGTGTGCGATACCTCTGGCTGCTTATCAGCAGCATCAAAGGCGGCACGTACCTCTTTATCATATTCTTCTTTAAGCATGTGCGGGTAGTCGGGCGAAATGATGCCTTCTTCTATCAGCCAGTTTTCGTAGTTCATTACCGGGTCTTTCTTGCCCCATTCTTCTATCAATTGCGGCGGTACATATTTTACACCGCTGGCTTCTTCGTGCCCGCGCATTCTGAATGTCATGCACTCCAGCAATACAGGGTGGGGGTTCTTAATCATATCGGCGCGCAGCTGCTTTACGGTGTTGTACACCTCCAGTATATTATTGCCATCTATAGTTACGCCCTTCATGCCATAGCCAATAGCACGCTCGGCCAGGTACTTGCATTTAAACTGCTCGTTAACCGGTGTGCTTAATCCATAGCCGTTGTTTTCTATCAGTATTATTATAGGCAAGTCCCATACGGCAGCAATGTTACAGGCTTCGTGAAAATCGCCCTCGCTGGTGCCACCATCGCCGGTAAAAGCCACGGTTATCTTTGGCTCTTTTTTAAGTTTACTTGCCAGTGCTATACCATCGCCCACACAAAGCTGTGGCCCGAGGTGGCTTATCATACCTACTATGTGGTGCTCATTGGTGCCAAAGTGAAAACTGCGCTCGCGGCCCTGGCTAAAGCCATTCTGCTTGCCCTGAAACTGCTCGAACAATTGCTGTAAATCGCAGTTGCGGGTGGTGAATACACCCAGGTTGCGGTGCAGGGGGCAAACGTATTCATCTTCATCCAGCGCGGCGGTAACACCCACCGATATAGCCTCTTGGCCTATACCACTAAACCATTTGCTTACACGGCCCTGGCGCAATAGCTTTAGCATCCGCTCCTCTATTACCCGTGGCTTAAGTATCAGCTTGTATAATTCTATTAGTTCGTCGTTGGTTAAATCCTTTCTCTCAAAATTCATAGTGCTAAACTAACAATTACCAATTTTTGAGTACCAAATTATCCATCAATGCAAATATCAACACAAGCAAGACTTCCTTTACAGCTACCACAGCATTTCCATTTTTTTTCTTTTATTTTACCAAAGCTCAAACAGAAATCTATTCATTCATATTAACCTGTTAAAATGAAAAGAATTATCCCCGCTCTGTGTTTAATCCTGGTTTTGTTTTGCACCAACAGCTACAGCCAGCAGTGTACCGACTGCCGCTACCTATCGCCCATCTTCGATTCGATAACTATAGAAACCGTGCATTTTGCACGG
Source organism: Chitinophagales bacterium (assembly GCA_035298845.1). Taxonomy (GTDB): domain Bacteria; phylum Bacteroidota; class Bacteroidia; order Chitinophagales; family LD1; genus Bog-950. The sequence continues at coordinate 347 of DATGXP010000253.1, read as the reverse complement.
GGTGTAAATATTGACGACGATACGCAGGAACTGTATATGGATATATACCAGCCGTATGGCGATACGGCCACCAACCGCCCCCTGGTAATGTTTGCCTTTGGTGGCGGTTTTGTGCAGGGCAGCAAAAACGACTGGTATGTAAAAGAAGTTTGCCGCCACTATACCAAAGCAGGCTACGTATGCGCTGCCATGGATTACCGCACCGGTATAGATTACCTGGAGATACTGGCCCTGCAGCACATGCGCATTTTTTTCAGGCCCATGCAGGATTACCGCGCGGCTGTGCAGTATATGAAATGGGACTATGCCGAAAACGGCAACAACTACCGGATAGATACCAGTATGAT
>DATGXP010000252.1:0-5121 GCA_035298845.1 Chitinophagales bacterium | reverse complement strand
GGATAATGATTATGCGGCTATGTCAATTGCTATGGATGAACTGGCTAAGCAACAATCCGGATATTTAGGGATAGAATCTGCCCGCGAGGGCTTAGGCATCACCGTTTCTTACTGGCAGGATTTAGAAAGCATCCGCAACTGGAAAATGAATGCAGAACATCTTATAGCGCAAAAATATGGCCGTGAAAAATGGTATACGCACTATAAAACGCGCATCTGTAAAGTAGAACGAGATTATGGGTTCGAGGCGGAGTAATGAAGTATTACTGCTGTATCAGACTCCTTAAATACTGCGCCTGTGCTTTGTCACCTATCATATCATAAGCAGCGCTCAGGTAGTAAATAGCATTCGGGTTTTCTTTATTAAGCGCCAGCGCAGCATTAAGCACATTAATGCCTTTATTTACACGCTGCGGGTCGCGCTGGGCAGTTTGTAAATACGCCAGGCCGAGATACGTAAGTGTGGCTTCGTTCTTAGGGTATTTGGCGCAATACGGTTCCAGTATTTGTATACCGGTTTCAAAGTCGTTGTTCTTAATCGCATTTATACCTAAAGCCTCGCCGCGGTCATCTTTACGTATTACGCACGATAGTGGCACACCATCGGCATAAACAGTGTGTATGCTCTGCTCTGGGGGGAAACAGCCATTCAGCAACAGTTCGCGGTCTACAAAGCGGCAATACAAAATTTCGTAGTCGGCGTCTTTATCGTTGCGCGCGCGGTAGCTAGTGTAACCGGTAGCCAGATACGATGTATCGTGAATGAAATAGAAGTAGGTAGGCGATATGGCATTACTGTAAACAGTGGTCTTGCGTCCATCGGTGCGCTTCAACTTTTCGTTTTCCTTCATCCAATCAGCACATTGCTTTACGCTGTTCATGTAGTAGTCGGTTTCGTAGTTGCCAAAGGCGCCTTTAATGCCACCTACTAACTCGTTGAAATACACATACTCATTAGGGTGGTTGGCAAACATAAAACGCGCCGGTAGGGCAATCAATATCAGCAATAAACCAATCACCGCATACTTCATGTTTTTAGATAAGGCGTTGATAGCATAGCTAAATACCAAACCCGTAAGTATTATAAGACTTGGATAAACAAAAAAGAAGTGGCGCATGGTATCGTACAGCACCGACTTTTTGTAAATAACATAACCCAACGGGAACACAATGGTGAAGTATAAGAAGGCAAGGAACAGCAACTTCTTTTCTTTTCTTAAAACCGGTACTAAACCGAACGACAATACCAGGCCCAGCAAACCAAACAATGGGGTAGAGATAAGTAGCCATTTAGGTATATAATGCCATGGCACTTCCATAGATGAGATATGCGCTCCTTCAAACAGTATCTTTATCTGTACCGGGAATTTCTGCGCTACATTCAATGCCTCCATCGGGTGGCTGAAAGGGCTTACCAAACCATAAGGCCAGAAAAGTAAACTCACAAAATAACCCAGCACAGATGCCAGCAATACAAATTTGAAACTTGGCCAGATGTTTTGCCCGAACTTAGAAAAATCGAACACATCTTTAGTTCCCAGTAACGCCCACATGGCCAAGCCATAAAACAACATCAGGTAGGGGATAAGCAACAAGCCACCAATACGGATACCCATAGCCATACCTATGCTAAGCCCTAAGCCAATAGCCGTTTTAAGCGTAGGCTTAGGTAGTTGTTTCAAAAATTTGAGGATGAATACATAGGTTATCATATAGCCGGCGGCCATGGTAATATCCTTGGGGTTGTTCATACTCTCGCCAAAAAAACGGGGCGAAAAGGCCATTAATATAAGTGTGATAAGCCCTGCCTGCCAGCCAGCAATTTCTACTGCCACCAGTGCGGCGCAAAACATAGCAAACCAGCCGAACATACTGTTCCAGGCGTGGCGCACCGTCCATTCATCTACCGATGGCATTGCCTTGGATATAACCGTAGCTGTACCATCATAGAACCCACCGTAAAATACCATCAGTGAATCGGGACCATTGGTGGTAGCGGCTGTAGTGTCTTTACCAAACGAGGTGTAATAATCTACAATATGGTGGCCATACATGCGGTGGAAGTTCTCATCGCCCGATATGCCATACTGATGGCTTACAGAAACCATTAACAGGAATAGCGCTATAGCCGCACCAAAGAATATTTTTTTAGCCAAAGGCTCAGCCAGGAGAGGGGTTAATACCAACTCTTTTTTAGGGGCTACCTTTACTTCTTCTTTCGTTGTTTGTTTTTGCTGCTTGGCCATTGCTAAATATTATGAGGACAAAGTAAAAAGACATCTGATTTTTTTAAAACTTCAGTTGTCTGTAATTTATTTCTGCGCAGTTATAAAGATAGATTGCGATACGTTTCTTACACCCGGTATCTTCTCCAGCACATCGCCAATAACTACCGATGGGGTAATTAAAAAATCTGGAATGCCAGGTAGCAGAAAGTCCTTATATTCTACCTTTATATTCTTGTAGCCCGTTTTCTCCAGTTTCTCAGTCACAAATGATTTGGAGAAAGCCATTTCATCCGGCTCCAAATGCGCTTTTACGCGCATGGTGGGATAGCTGAATATAAGGTAAACGTAAGGGTTGTAAATATTCGGCTCCAGGAAAATGATTTTGCCTTTATCCTTTAGCAGGTGCAGCATATTGGCAAAAGCGCTATCCAGGTGGTGATACAGGTGATGCAAAATACCATTGCCAATGATGTAGTCGAACTTCTCGCCTTTAAACTGGTCTGCTTTATTGAAATCAAGGATGTCGTAGCGCAGGTTAGTTAGGCGGTGTGTTTCTTTTGCTTCTTCTATAAATGGCACACAAAGGTCTGTACCCAATACCTGCATGCCGGTTTTCTTGGCCAGCATGTAAGCATTTTTGCCTGTGCCGCAGCCTATTTCCATTATAGATTTGTTGGGCAATACTTCCATTTGCGATATCATATAATCGCAACGGCGCTCGGTGCGCACACGGGTAGATTTGCTATCGCCCCAAACCTGGTTATATCCTCTGTCGTCTTTTATGTTTGCCATATCCTCAATTCAAATCTTATTTCTTTACAATAATAGTATAACCAAGAGGGTCTTCGTCGGTGCCCAGGTTAAACCACAGCGCAATATGAGCAAGTGCTACCACTACACCAAGTATAGGTAACAAGGCTATCCAGATTGGCACAAACAGCAGTCTCCAGGCAGCATTAGGAATCATATTGCGGAACCACATTACAATTAGCTTGTTGGTTATGTTGGGTATGTCGGTGCCCCGGTTAGTAATTTTCGCTTCACTAAACTTGCTGAACATAGTTTTTAAACTGCTGGGTGTGTAGCGAAAAAAATCGTAGGGAGCATAGTGATAGCGCGCGCTCCAGGGTATAGTTACAATGCCGGTAGCGCCTGGTTTCATTACGCGGTGCATTTCGTCTATCAGCTTCTGATAATGTTGCACGTGTTCTAAAACTTCGGTGCATATCATGCCGTCAAACTTGCCATCTTCAAAAGGAATATCTTCTCCATTGAAGGGAGTAACATCTGTATTGTTGTAGTCAAACTTTTCTGCATCCACAATATCAATACCGTAATACTTTGTTTCGGCAGAATTCAGCAGAAATTTGTAAGGTGATTGTCCGCAGCCTACATCCAATACATTGCCTTTAAAGGTGGGTATAATCTTTACTATATCGCGGTAAATGGTCAGTATCTGCAAGTCCAGCACCATTCGCCCGTAGAACTTAATCTTTCCGGCGAATGAATCGGGTGGGGTGTTGTTGACTGGTCTGAATCCTTCCATTACTGCGAATTACTAGTTTGGGAATTACAAATTACTAATACTCTTTTCTGAAGATATTACGTCTGATAAACTTAGGCCTGCGCTTGGTCTCTTCTAAAATCTTAGCCTGATATTCTCCAAGTACCGATATGCCCAGCATTTGCAATCCTCCAAAGAACAAAATCAAAACTATTATAGTGGTTACACCATGGGGATTGCCCGGGAGTACAAAGTATAAAACAATTTGAATGATGATAGCCACAAACGAAAGCAGTGTGAGTGACCAGCCCAGATAAGTAAGTAACTCAAGCGGCACAAAGCTAAAGCTGAAAATTGCCTTACGCGCCCAGGCCAGGTTCTTACGCATATTATTGGTAGTTACACCAAACATACGCTCGGGGCGGATGTAATCTACACCGGTTTGCTTAAAGCCAACCCACGCGCGCAGGCCGCGCATAAACTGGTCGGTTTCGGGCATTTTTACAAGTTCATCTACCACCTTGCGGTCCATTAAGCTAAAGTCGCCGGCATCCAGTGGTATAGGTACGTAACTTACCTGGCGGAATAAGCGGTAAAACATTTTGTAGAAAGAGACGAGCGTTTGATTGCCCTCGCGCGCTACACGGCGGCCATATACAACATCATAGCCTTTCAGATATTCGGTATAAAATTGTTCAATCAATTCAGGCGGGTCCTGTAAATCGCCGTCCAGCAATATCACACCATCACCGGTGCTTATTTCCATACCCGATAAGAAAGCCGCCTGCGAACCAAAATTGCGCGAATGTTCAATAGCAATCACGTGGTCATCGCTGTTTACCAAGCCCTGTAACACTATGTTTGTGTTATCGGGTGAGCAGTCGTTCACAAATATTATTTCGTAGTCAACTCCAATTTTCTTAAAGGTATTGCTCAAACGTTCATACATGAATGGGATAGCCTGTTCATCTTTATAGCAGGCTATAATGGCGGAAAGCTTATGGCGTATTTTATCCTGTACCAGCTTTTTTTCATACAGCGGCATGCTGTAGGTTTTTTGCCAGTCGGCGGTTTTTTGCAAGCCGTCTTTAAGCGTTGTTTCGCTCTGCCAACCTATCAGTTCTTTTGCAAGTGAGGCATCGCCATACCACTCCTTTAAATCCCACTTCCGGTTGGGCATATCGCCCCACTCAGGATTTTTATCGATGCTAAAAATTTCTTTAATGGTAGAAGCAATATCACGAATGGTGGTCTTCTTATTGCTGGCAATATTCAGAGATTGTCCCTTTATGTTCTGGATGTTGGTAGCCGAAAGGAGCGTAGCCAATACCGTATCATCTATATAAACAAAGTCGCGCGATATATCGGGCTGCACCAGCGGCGGATAAC
>DATGXP010000251.1:0-4737 GCA_035298845.1 Chitinophagales bacterium | reverse complement strand
GCTTAAACTGAACGTAAGGACCTTTTTTTATTGAACGTGCCATTTCTTATTGATTAATGTTTTGACTTAATTATTTGCTTCTGCGTTGAATAATGAACTGAGAAGATGCCTTCTTAGGAGTTCTTGTTTTGTAACCCTTAGCCTTAATGTTAGTACGGCTACGTGGGTGACCTCCCGATGCACGGCCTTCACCTCCACCCATTGGGTGATCTACCGGGTTCATGGCAACTGGTCTTGTTCTTGGGCGACGGCCTAACCAACGCTTACGTCCGGCTTTACCCAGGCTTTGCAGGTTATGGTCACCGTTCGATACAGAACCGATAGTAGCAACACAAGTCAAAAGTATTTTACGTGTTTCGCCCGAAGGTAATTTAATGATAGCGTAGCGCTCTTCGCGGGCCAGCAACTGTGCCGATGTGCCTGCGCTGCGTACAATTGTACCACCTTTACCAGGGTGCAATTCTATGTTGTGGATTATAGCACCTAGTGGAATATCGGCTAATGTAAGTGTGTTACCTACTTCTGGCGCTACACCCTTTCCAGAGTTGATAGTTTGGCCAACCTTTAAACCTGCTGGTGATAAGATATATCTTTTTTCGCCATCCGGGTATTGGATAAGGGCGATAAATGCTGTACGGATTGGATCGTACTCTATGCTTACTACTTTGCCTGGTACATTTGCCTTATCGCGTTTAAAGTCGATAATACGGTAGCGTTGTTTGTGTCCACCGCCCATGTAGCGCATAGTCAAATGACCTTTGCTGTTACGGCCACCGCTGCTTTTCATTGGGGCTAACAGGCTCTTCTCTGGCTTGCTGGTTGTAATTTCTTCAAATGTGAGCAATTCGGTAAACCTCATGCTCGGGGTCGTCGGTTTGTACTTCTTAATTCCCATTGTTATTCTTTTTTCCGTCCTTACTTTTTGTTATCAGTGGTTAAGGGCTCCACTTTAGTTAAAGAATATATTTATTAAAGCAGCTTATACGTTTCCGTAGAAGTTAATGCTTTCGCCCTTCTTAAGGGTTACGTGTGCTTTTTTGAAAGATGGCTTCATACCGCTGGCTACACCTTTTTTAGTGTAACGCACTTTCTTCTTACCTACGTTTACCAGTGTGTTTACAGATTCAACCTGCACACCATAAGTAGCTTCTACAGCTTTCTTAATTTCAAGCTTGTTGCTTTCTTTGGTTACGCGGAAGGCATATTTACCGTGCTTCTCTCCACTCTTGGTAGATTTTTCGGTAATGATTGGTTTTACAAGTACGTTATTTGCCATGATGATTTCCTCCTGTTATAATTAGTTTTTCGAGAAATTAGATTCAATAGATTTTACGGCTGCTTCGCTCAATACAAGCTTCTTGCAGTTCATAATCTCATATATGTTAAGGCCTTTTACCTCGGTCAAATAAACCGAAGGCAGGTTGCGGGCAGAAAGAGCAGTGTTCTTATCAGCAGCATCCACTACAAACACAGTCTTGGTGTTTTTTAGATTTAAGCCGTTTACAAAAGCTGCAAATTCTTTTGTTTTAGGAGTTGATAGTTGGAAGTCCTCAACTACTATCAGGTTACCATCCTTAGCTTTGTAAGTAAAGGCGCTTCTTCTTGCCAGGTCTTTCACCTTCTTGTTTACCTTCAGGTCGTACAAGTGCGGCTTAGGGCCGAAAGTACGTCCACCACCCTTAAGGCCTGGGGCCTTCATAGAGCCACGGCGGGCGCCACCTGTTCCTTTCTGACGGAACGCTTTTTTAGTCGTACGGGCTACTTCCCATTTCTCTTTCGATTTGTGGGTACCCTGACGCTGTGCTGCCAAATATGATTTTACAGATAGATAAACCGCATGGTCGTTTGGCTCTATTCCGAAAATTTCATCGTTCAGGTTGATTTCTCTTCCTGTTTCTTTACCGTCTTTGCTTATTACTTTAACCTTCATAATTCGTTGTTTTTAGGGGTAAATAACATACCCTCCCCAAAAAGGGAACGCAAAAGTAACTTTTCTGAGCAGAGAAACAAATGTTTGTGTGAAAAATTGTTGCGGCTAGTTTTCACACTACATTCAGTGGCTTTTACACTACTATAATGTTCCCTTTGTCTGTTGCCGGCATACATATATATAGTAGACTTCGCTCCATCCATGTTTTTTGAAATCAGCAGGATTAGAAATTGAAAAATGGCGTTTAGTCGAAAAAGTGTCAACCCAAAAGTACTTTATATGTTTGATAATGAGTCGTTTGATAAAAGTCGTGTCAACCCAGAATTTCTCCAAGGTGTCAACCACGCGATTTTCAAAACCATAAATTTTACCTGAAAACGGAAAAGGCCTTAGGCCGTTGCATGCGTTAGAGCTGCCAAATATAGAGAGGCAGCGCAACGAGTAACTTTCGCAAGTGTGGCAAAAACTGTGGTAGCAACTTGGTAATACCACTACCTACATCCGGTAAAATCTTAAAAGCGGACACTTGCCAGGGTATGCACAGAAAGTGCACAAAGGTATACACATCGTTTTTGTATAAGTAGCTGGCATAGAAATAAATATGGCCAAAAGGTATGCACAGCCATTTAGTGTGCATACCCTGTTTTGCGCTGAGGGCATAGTGCTCAAAAATGCAACTAAACACATAACCTTATATTTGCTGTATGAAGGCACCCCGCAGCTACCAGCAGCAGATAATAACAAAGAAGAAACAGATATACCCGGTTAACCCCGAACTGCGCCAATACCTGGCTAACAACAGCCGCGAGATAAAAGTGCCCGTGAGCTACGCCGACCTGCGCCACTTTAACGGCAGCGTACCTATACGCGATAAGAATGGCAAGGATACCCTGTGGGAGGCGGCCATGTATCAGCCCAGCGAGGTAGTGCATATACACGATGGGCTGAAGCAGATATACTCTATCCTTAAATCGGGCGGAGATGCCTCGGTGCACACCCACCTTCACGTGGAACGTATAGACTACTGCACCTTTGGCAACAGCAACCCCTTCCGTATTAAAATAGTAAACGACTTTAACGATAACTACGATTACTTCTACATAAAGCAGGCCGATGCCTCGCGTATTTATGGGCTGGAACTGGAGCATATCCTTTCACCGGCGCGTATCAACTACTTTGTAGATGCGCATACTTTGGTAGAGGAACACATAGCAGGCATACCCGGCGACCAGTTTATCCTTTCTTATATAGATAACAAAGAGTTTAACAAGGTGCGCATAGCCAAGGAGTTTGTAAAGTTTAACGAGCGCTGCTTTATCCGCCTGCTGGGCGATATGCGCAGCTACAACTATGTATTCGACATCACCCCCGATTTTGAAGAAGTGCAGTTCCGCATCCGCCCTATCGACTTCGACCAGCAAAGCTACGAGGGCAGGCGCACCCTTTACCTGCCGCAGTTTTTTAAAGAGAATGCCCTACTGGTACAGCTAACGCTTAAGTTGCTAACGCCCGAAACTATCCGGCAGTATCAAAAAGAGGAGAGGACCCTTATTGCACGGCGCAGTATCTCCTCGCGCCACCGGCTCGATAACCTGATAGATGTAATGGATCGCGATACCATAAGCCCGAAGGAGAAAGTGATACAACTGCGCCAGGAACTGGCAGAGCATTATAAAGATGTATCGTTCCACGATTGCACCAGCATGGGCGAGATAGTGCGCAATAGCCTTAGGCTGCTTACCGATGAGTTGCGCTAAAGCGAGTGATTGCGCAGATAAGCCTCGCAAGATTACCCAGATAAATACAAGCATCCACCACCTCGTCAGCCTGCAGCTGCCACTCCTCCTTATAATACCGCCGCGGTGGCGGCGAAGGAGGAGAGCTTAACGAGTAAATACAAGGAATTTCAATTCTTGTATTTATTTCGTGTTATTCGTGGCATAATCTCTCACATGAAAAAGGTTCTTTTACTCGTATTGGTTTTAGTAGTGGCGTTGGTGGCGGTGCTGTTTGTAAAGACATCTGCTTACAAAAGCAAACAAATAGTGCAGCCCGATGGCAAGCGGCTGGAAGTGGCTATAGATGACACTGCTGTAAAGCACCTGAGCGATGCTATAAAGATAAACACCGTATCGTTTGATGATACCGCTATTGTTAACCAGGCCGGATTTGATTCTTTTTTCACCTTTTTGAAAACAGAATATGCTGGTGTGTTTGGTGCGGTAGAAGATACCATTATAAACCAGCGCAGCCTGCTGCTAAAATGGAAGGGCAAGAATGAAACCACAAGTCCTGTCATACTATACGCCCACCTTGATGTGGTGCCTATTGAGGAGAGTACCAAAGAGAAGTGGACACACAACCCTTTTGCCGGTGATGTAGCCGATGGCTTTATATGGGGCCGGGGCGCGCTGGATGACAAGGGGTCGGTGATAGCCATATTTGAAGCACTTAAAAAATTACAAGCCAGGGGCTTCGCCCCCGAAAGGACAGTTTACCTGGCTTTTGGCAGCGATGAGGAAATAGGCGGGCTTAAGGGCGCAGCGGCTATTGCTGCTCATCTGAAGGCACAAAATGTGCATTTGGAGTTTTATATGGATGAGGGTGGTATGGTATCAGAAGGGCTGGTGCCTAATATAAAAAGGCCGGTTGCCCTGATAGGTACTGCTGAGAAGGGATATATTACGCTGGAACTGAAGGTAAATGTAAAAGGAGGTCACAGTAGCCGTCCGCCACGCGAGAGCGCACTGGATGTGCTCAACACCGCCGTTAAAAAACTGCATGAAAAACCCGAAGATGCCCGCACG
>DATGXP010000250.1:0-4491 GCA_035298845.1 Chitinophagales bacterium | reverse complement strand
CATACTCATCCAGCACTTCATCGGTGCGTTTAAGTATAGCTTTGTCTATATTAGCTGTGTGTACGTTAGCATGCATTACCGCATTTACGCCGGCATATTTCAAGGCCAGGCCAAACTCATCGGGCGATGAGAACATGTTTTTTACATCGTTGCTGAAAAACGTTTTAAGGTTTACCAGTGTAATATCCCCCAGGTTAAGCAGGGGCTGTATATACTTAAACTGGCTACGGTAATCATACTTTCCCGTTGTTTTATCATAAGCATAGGCGGCATGCTTTTCTGTTTGGTACACGTTGCCACATATCATTAGATGCAGTTTGCTGAAGGAGTCGACCTTCTCTACAGTACCTTCATCACGCTTTTGGTTTAACAACCGCTGGCGAAAGGTTATGAATGAGTTCTCTTTAGACTTATCCTGGGCAGCCGTATATTCTGTAACCGATAGCAATAGCAAAATGGCCAACCAAACAGGATAGTACCTACCTAAGCACTTAACCGGTTGTGGCCTTCCAACTTCCATCTTCTGTCTTCCGTCTCTCATTTCAATATCTCTTCGTTCTCTATAATTTTTACGCCGGTTGTTTTTTCCTGCGCTGCAGCCACCAGTTTTTTGCCCAGTAGATCTGCCGGTGTACCGGCATATTTTTTTAACGGGCCGGCAAAAAGAAACGGCATTTTCTTCGCTACAAACTGCGCTATGGCTTCTCCCGTGCGCTTTTCATTTCTATTGCCCATTAGTAACGAGGGGCGGAAAATGATAACTGCCTGAAAGCCTAATTGTTTCAGCGCTTCTTCCAACTGCCCTTTTACCTGGGTGTAAAACGCCAGCGATTTGGCATTGGCCCCTATAGATGACACAAGTATGAATTTTTTTGCCCCCTTTACCAGCGCCAGTCTTGCAATCATCAGGGGTATAATCATATCTACCTGCTTAAAGGCTTCTTTACTACCCGCTTTGGCAATAGTAGTACCCATGGCACAGTATACATCATCGCAGGCTACATTTCTTATAAGTATGTCCTGGTCATCAAAATTGGTAACTACATTTACCAGTTTGGGGTTAGTGCTATCTAGTTTGCGCCGGGTTAGGGCAATTACTTTATCGTAAGCCGGCGAAGCCAGCAACTCGTTCAGGCAATGCCCCCCTACCAGGCCGGTAGCACCAATAATTAAAGCTGTTTTTGCCATCGCTCCAAAAATAAGAATTGCAGTGAGGTATGAGAGGGGGAAAAGCCCGTTTAGATTTATTATGAATACGGCACTGGACAATGAGAACAGCATTTCTTGTATTCTTCCCCCTTTTAGGGGTTCTCTTATATATTCACCCCGTGGACATTTTAAATTTCGTGGTCATTTTTGTGGCGGGAATAGCGGTGGCATTTATCAATACCATTTCGGCGGCGGGTTCTTTAGTGTCGCTGTCTGCATTTATGTTTATTGGCCTTTCATCGGTAGAGGCCAACGCCACCAACCGCATTCCCATCATTTTTCAAAGCTGGTTTTCGGCCAAAGGATTTGAGAGTAAAGGCATCACAGGCGATAGCTATAAATGGTGGCTGGCAGCGGCGTGTGTGCCGGGTGCCATCATCGGGGCGTTGTTTGCCGTTAAAATACCCGCTGATGTATTTAATAAAGTGTTGGCAGGTGTTATGTTGCTGTTTCTGTTTATTACGCTGGTGGTTAACCCGCTTAAACCCGGTGCCGATGGTACAGAGCGTGTGCAATTGAAACATAAAATCGCCGGCATTATCATCTACTTCTTTATTGGCATTTATGGCGGTTTTATACAGGCAGGTTCGGGCTTTTTTTTGATGGCGCCTATGCTGCTGCTTCACCGGTTTGGTATCAACAAAACAAATTATTATAAAGTTTCTATCACCCTGATTTATACCATTGCTGCCCTGGCTGTTTTTTTATGGAAAGGTAATATCAACTGGTATTACGGGGCGGTAATGAGCGCGGGGACCTCGCTGGGTGGCTGGCTCACCAGCCGCTGGAGCGTAACCGTAGATGAAGTTTGGATGAAGCGAATAATGGTTACACTGATACTTACGCTAACCGTATATGTGTGGTTTTTTAAGTAGCCGCCACCTTTACTTTTTCCGGCAGCAGGCGTGTTTGACAGCCAAAAATACCATAACAGAGATATTATAAATTACATATAAAGTATTTTATTTAAGATTATTTATTGATTATCAATAAATTACTAAGAACGTTGCCAAGGCTAGTTATTGTAGTACAGTTTACTGCCCTATGGGGTTGTTTCTTCCGTCTGGCAATAATTTTGTAACCTCATTCTCCAATATGAAACAGCCAATTGCCGCCGCCACCGATATTGCCATACATGCCCCCATCGATAAAATCTGGCAGATAATGCTGGATACTGATAAGTATGGCGAGTGGAACTCGTTTGTGGTAAAGGCCGAAGCACAGGGCGATGTTTCTAAACCCGGTACTGCGATGAAACTGCATGTGCGGTGGAACAATGGTAAAGGGGCTACCAGCGGCGAAGTAATTACCGAAGCCAAAGCACCTATGCCGGCACTGATGGGTTTAAAAGAAGCCTGTTGGGCCTACCGCTTTACCGGTTGGCTGGCAGCGCTGGGTTTGGTAAAGGCCACCCGCTACCAATGGTTGCAGGAAGAGAACGCCAACTTTACCATCTACCGCACCCGCGAGGAATTTACCGGCCTGCTTAAAAAGTTTATTCCACTAGCAGACGTGCAACATGGCTTTGAGCGCCAGGCAGCTAATCTTAAGCACCGGGCAGAGAGTAGTTTTTAATAACAAAAAGCAAGGGGTTTACATCAAGGGGTTTACATGGGTTTTGTGCAACTAATTCATTATAAGTTGTTTGTGCTATGTAAGGGGTTTACACAAACGCGCTAATTGGCCAAAAATCCACTTAATTCTTCTCTGCACAGCCCTTCTGCATGTTCCCAATTTTGTGGAATAGCCTACCCCAAAAACCCCTGTTTCATTTCGGTACAATAATGGCTGTACACAGGTATATGCAACAGTAACCTCTACACGTATTTGCGCTTGAAAGAACCGGTGAATTTTGATTTATCACCTTTTTAAAACTTGTGTTATGTGTAAAAAACTGTCTATCATTCTGCTGGCTATTGCCGGCATCAGCCTGTTACAGGCGCAAACAACTACAGATTTTCCTAAAATGGAATTTGGTGTGCAAGGTGGCCCGGGTGGCTCTGTATTTTTCAATGAGCGGCCTATGCTTAATCCGCGCAATAGCAAACGTCCTATATACAATGGCGGTATGGCGGGTGCAGGTTTTCAATATAATTTTACAAAAATGGCGGCCTTGCGCGTAGAAGCCAACTACGAACAAAAGGGCGATGTGTACTACAGCATATATGGCTACGATAATGCTAACACATTCCGGGAAAGTTATGCTTTTGACCGTACGCGAAATATAAATATACCGGTTACTGCACGGTTAAGCTTTGGGCGCAATGTGCGGTTCTTTGTAAATGCCGGTATGTATGCAGGCGTGCAGGTACATTCGCAACGTATTATAAGCAACGTAACATATACACCGGTAATAGATGTAGTGCTTGGAGACCAGACCACCACCGAAAACATTAGTAAAGATGTAACACGCGGCGATGCAGGTGTAGTAGCGGGGCTGGGTGTTTTTTTACCTATTGGTAGCCGCGCAGCCTTTACCATAGAAGCCCGTAACAACACCGGCTTTATAAACCAAAACGCCGGCACGGGTCTGTACCAAAACAAGTTTTACAACACTAACACTATGTTGTTAATGGGTATCACCTTTGCATTGGATAAACCATTCCCTAAACTGGAACGCCGCTACAAAAAAGTAAAGCAAGAACCGGTGCGCGAAATAGAGCAACGATATTAAACTGATGAAGATTGTGTGGTGTGTGATAGCCATCCCGTTTATTAAACGGGATGGCTTTTTTATTCAGCTATAAGCCTGCCCGTTGCCATCTGTCGGCCGTTGGTTAACACAGCATAAAAATATAAGCCACTGGCTAATTTATCACGCTTTACATTTATAAGCCCGTTATCCGGTATAGACATTTCCATTAATCGCTTACCGGTTATATCTGAAACTGCCAGGCTGCTTCCCTTTTCTGCTCCTTTTACAGCAATAAATGTTTCGCTGGTAAATGGATTAGGATATGCCTGCGCCGAAACGTTGCTTTGCGAAGCGACTGTTTTAATACCCACCGGTGTGGCAATAGTGCTGCTGATGGTATTGGTTACTACAGCCTCATTGTAGTCAAAATATATATGGGCTGTATTGTTTATAGCGTGCCCTGGTGCCAGGTCCTGTTTACGCTTTATACTAAACATTACAAAGCCCTGGCTGCCCAACGGATTGGTCAGGCTATCGGGCAGGTATATAGGGTTGAAAAACCACCGTAGTATGCCGGTACCGGTAATAGTAAATTCAGTATAGGGGTGGCTGCTGGCTAAGTTAACCACACTTGCGGGGTCAAGCTC
>DATGXP010000249.1:0-3677 GCA_035298845.1 Chitinophagales bacterium | reverse complement strand
GTCGTAAGAAGTACCAAACAAAATATTTACACCTTGGTTATCCGGCGTAGGGTAATAGCCACCGCAGCCCACGCAGTTGGTGCTCATTTTACCTACATAACCGCTTGGGTTATCGGTGCCATCGCAAAACAACCCGCGTATTTTGTTATCTCCGCCACCCAGTGCATTAAAATTAAACCGCACCGCCTGAAAACCATTGGTAGCAGTACCCACAGGGTACACATAATTTACACCGGTAGTATTTACACTGCGGGAAAGCCCCCCCTGGCCCACACCGCGGGCACCACGTGTTTGCACATAGCTGTTAGAGGCTACTACACCACTATTAATACCCAGTGCCGGATAGCCTTTAACGGCATCTACATTAGCATTGGCTATATACAATTCGTAATCGGTAGTGCCGCTATAAGTTCTTATTACTCCTTTGTTCGCGTTGTTCGTATAGTCTGCACCAAGTGTAGGTGTGTAGCTGGCAGCACCGGCAGTGGCTGTACCAAACACCAGCGAGCCATCCACCTGCACATTGGTTTGTAACTCTACCGCCGAGCCAGAAGTGGCTTTATCTATTACCAGGTTATAAAATGAGTTGGTAAGCGGGCTGGTAAAATCGCCTTTAATTACCTGCGTGCCGCTGCCTATAAACTTTACCGCTTTTTCATTTCCGCTAATACCCATAGGCTGAAACTGAACAGCTCCTGTATTATCAAAACTTCCTTTAAGTTCTATAATACCATCGTTGTTCAATATACCATCATTCGTATTGGTCAGGTCACCTTGTATATGCAGCAATGCTCCGTTCTCAATGTTCACACCTACACCATCATCATAGCCGCTAATGTAAAATGCATTAGGGTCAAGCGTTTGAGCCAGGCTGAAAAGTGGGGCTAAAGCCAGAAAGAGTATACTTTTTTTCATACGGGGATTTTGAATTGAAATTACAAGCTACAATATAACAACTATTGTGCCTTTGTCAAGTTAAATGCACATTAACTTTAATAAAGACTGATAATCAATCGATTACAAAGCGTCGTTAGACCACATAAAATAGCCCGTGTATGAATATTGGTACAATACAAACCGGTTATTGTATACAGCTACAAGTCTTTGCTGGTAAAAGATACTTTGGCAGGCAAACGCGCCCTGTACAGATACAGTGATTTTGTTACTCGAACTCGTTCCCTCTTTCCAGGCTGTTATTGCTGCTGTACTTGCCGCAGTTAAGCTCTATATTTATTTTTTCAGAGGGTGGCGGGAATTTGTGTTCGGGGCTGATTTCATTTTTAAAGTTAGCGCTATCGCTATACACCTTCTGAAAAAACTTAGCCCATATAGGCAGCGCTGTGCTGGCCCCCTGGCCGTTTTCCATGCTATGAAAACGAATGTAGCGGTCATCGCAGCCCACCCACGAGCCGGCTATCAGGTCGGGCGTGCAGCCTATAAACCAGCCATCGCTGTAGTTTTGCGTAGTGCCGGTTTTGCCCAGTATATCGCCCATTAGCTTAAACCGGTAGCGCAACCGCGTAGCCGTGCCGCCCTGCACCACCCCGCGCAGCATTTCGGTCATTACATAGTTGGTTTGCTCATCCAGCGCTTCGTTTTTGCTGGCCACAAAATCCTGCAGCACGTTGCCGTTGCGGTCTTCTATACGGGTTATAAATATAGGCTCTACATGCGTGCCACTATTGGCATACGTAGTATAGGCGCCCACCATTTCAAACAGCGATATATCGGCCGAACCCAAACATATAGAGGGCTGTATTGGTATATCGCTTTTTACACCCATGGTTTGCACCAGCCTTACAACGGCTTCGGGGCCTATCTCGTGCATCAGGTAAGCGGTTACCGAGTTGATACTATTAGCCAGTGCTTTGCGCAGCGTAAGCATACCGCCGTATTTGCCATCGCTGTTGCGGGGTGTCCAGTCCTGCAGCAAACCAAAACGCGGGTCGCTGGCCTCAAACGTTACCGGTTGGTTAGGCACCTGAAAACACGGCGAGTAACCTTTATCGCGTATGGCCACCGTATATACAAATGGCTTAAAGGTAGAGCCTATCTGCCGCTTGGTATTTATGTTTACGTGGTCGTACTGAAAATACCGGTAGTTAACCCCACCCGCCCAGGCACGTATAAAACCCGACTGGGGGTCTACGGCCAAAAAACCATTTTGCATAATCATACGGTGGTAGCGTATGCTGTCGTACACACTTATCAGCGTATCTTTCTCGCCGCCATCGTAGCTAAATATGCGGCGCCTGGCCGGTACCCTCAGTATCGTATCTATCTCTGCATCGCTCAGGCCCTGCTTTTTCAAATCAATGTACTGTGGGCAGTGCGAGTATATAGCCTGCCACTCGGTAGGAAAATCCTTCCAGGGGTCCTTGCCCTTCCAGTAGGCAAAAAACTTTTGCTGCACTTCTTTCAGGTGCTCATACTGGGCTTCTTCGGCATACTTTTGCAGGCGCGAGTCGATAGTGGTGTATATGCGCAAACCATCTTTGTAAATATTATACTCGCTGCCATCGGGCTTGGTGTGGTTCTTACACCAGTCTTTTAACCACATGCGCAGGTACTCGCGAAAATACGGCGCCACACCTTCGTTCTGCGTATCGGCATGAAAGTTCAACCGGATAGGCAGTTTAAACAACGAGTCGCGCTCCTGTTTGGTAATAAACCGGTAGTTATACATCTGGTCTATTACCACATTGCGGCGCTGCAGCGATGCCGCCCCGCGCGAGCGCGGGTTATACGCCGAAGGTGCCTTAAGCATACCCACCAGCACAGCCGCTTCTTCTATTTTCAGCGAATCGATAGGCTTACCAAAATACACATACGCCGCCGACTTTATGCCATAAGCATTATCACTAAAGGGTACGGTATTAAAATACATAGCCATTATCTCCTCTTTGGTATAGCTGCGCTCCAGCTTTACAGCTATTATCCACTCCTTTAGTTTGCGAAGCACTAACTCAATAGTGCTGAGCCGCTCGCGCGGAAAAAGGTTTTTGGCCAGCTGCTGCGTTACCGTGCTGCCCCCTCCCCCGCCATCTTTACCCACCAGGCCTTTGGCTACGCGCAGCAGCGCCCGTAAGTCTACACCGGTGTGGTTAAAAAAACGGATATCCTCTGTAGCCAGCAAGGCATTCTTCAGGTTGGGGTTAATGTTTTCGTAAGCAATGTTGCTGCGGTTTTGCAGGTAAAACTTACCTATTACCTGGTTATCGGTGCTTATTACTTCGGTAGCCAGGCTGCTGTTGGGGTTTTCCAGCTCTTCAAAACTGGGCATATACCCCATTTTGCCCGATGCTATCATACCAAACAGGCCAACCACTGCTAACACCCCCAGCAAAAATGCCCCCCAAAACGCCACCAATACTTTATTGTTCTTCATTCAGCCGCTAATGTAGAAAGAAAGCAGGGAATGGTAGAATATACCCCGTTTACAGTGTGCCGGCCCGCCCGCGCCGGTGGGGTTGTGGGCTGCTATACCTCCCCCGGGGAGGATTGTTTCATCCCGAGCTTGCCCCGGGAAGGTGGGGGATGTATTTTTGGCAGAGCCCACCTAATGCATACAGCCCATGTAAATGCTGCTCTGCATTACAAACGTACCCGGCGCGTGTTTGCCTATAACAGCCGCCAGGCTATCGGCGCCGGCCCGGCTATCAAACAGACCGGCCATC
>DATGXP010000248.1:0-5977 GCA_035298845.1 Chitinophagales bacterium | reverse complement strand
AGGGTACTTATTACTTTTATCCAGTTTTAATACAGCACGGTAACCGGCAGTAGCACCTACTAAGTCATTAAACATGCGGCTGGCCTCGGCATACTTGTAATGCAACTCGGCATTCTCATCATCCTTTTTAATAGCATCGTTGTAATAGCGCGATGCCGCATAGTAATCGCCCTCTTCAACTTTCTTATCGCCGGCTTTGGTCAGCTGCAGCGCAGATTGCGCATTAGAATCTACTACTATCAATAGCAGGCACGACAGGGCAAGAAATATACCCCTGCATTTAGTTGCCGTCTGATGATTGATAACTGCTAACTGTATTCTCATAGAAACGCCGGACATACCGCCCCCGGTTTATTTATCTTTTTCACTTTGGCTAATATGTATATCACGCTCACTTCAAAGCCACCATTGTAGCGGCTGGCTGCGCGCAGCTTCGAAAAATTGACATCGTAGCTAAGGTTTACCTGCAGGTTATCGTAATCCATACCGGCAAATAGCCAACCTGCCTCGGCCGAGCGGCCATAAGCACCCAGGTTAAGTGCAATGTTATGCAGCGATTTCATAGCTACATAGTATTTTACATGCGCGCCATAACCTACTTCATACTTGCTGTCCTGTATTTGAAACTGCACCTCGGGCACTATATCTACCCGCTTGGCCACTTTGGCTTGTGCGCGGGTGTGTACCGTAAAGCGCGGGTTAAGCTTAACCGAGTTATCGTTATAAAAAGTTTGCTTAGGCTGTGTCAAGTGCGTAGCGCCAAAACCTATAGTAAAATTCGTGCGCTCCGTTTTTGTATAGCGATATGCAAGACCGACTCCCAGATCGAAATAATTAAACCGTGTGCGCGCAAAGGTTTCGTCCACACCAATGTTAGTGTCAAACACATCACCATTCCACTGGTTATCAAAATTCAGTTTGCTATAATTAATGTTGCGGTTAACCAGGCCAAACTGCATACCACCGCTTAGTGCGTGGTGGTTCTTTTTATCCAGCATCTTTATGTAAGAAACCGATAGCGCTGTATTAAGCGAGGTAAAGCGCGAATCGCCTGCACGGTCAAAAAAGAAAACAAGTCCCCCTCCTATCCTATCGCCGTTTTTAAGTGTGGCAAAATTCATTTCAGCCGATGCTGAGAAGGTATTATACCTAACCGGTACCGATGGCCACTGGTTGCGGTAGTTGCCTACAAACCTAAAATCGCCATCAAACAAATTTGTGTTAGCGGGGTTTTGATTTAGCGGAGAGAAATTGAATTGAGAGAAGTGTATATCCTGTGCTTGCAGAACACAGAACACAGAGCCAAGACCATAGACAAATACAAAAAGCAGAAACAATGTCCTGTTACTTGTACTCATATATGTATAGCTTCTTTTCATTTCCAAATCCCTATTACCTTATTAAAGTCACGTTCCCTTTCAACTCAAACTTATTACCGCCATCGCACACGCCTTCGGCATACCAGCCAAACACGGCAGGATCAATTTTCTTTCCGTTAAATGTTCCGTCCCAACCCTTGCTTATATCCTTGGTGTCAAACATTTTCTGGCCCCAGCGGTCGTATACAGCAAAGTATAACTGCGTTACATTATTAGCACGCACATACAGCACATCATTCTTACCATCGGCGTTAGGCGAAAATGCATTGGGAATATACACCGTGGTTTGCTCGCAAGGCGTATGCTCCAGGTATACCCACACCGTATCTGTTTTGGCACAACCATTTTCATCGCGCACTTCTACTACATAGGCGCGCGTTTCGCGTGGGCTGGCTACCGGGTTTACAATATCCAGCGCGCTAAGCGTAGAATCCGGATACCACATCAGCCAGTTAGCATCCAATGAATCGGCCATTAGCTGCGATGTTTCACCAAAGGTTATGGTATCGGGGTCTGCTGTGGCAATTACATTAGGCGATGTAGCAAACACACTAACGGTTACCGATGCCGTATACATACACTGGTAGCTATTATAAGCCGTTACGGTAAAGGTAGTTGCCTGACCCGCAAATACCGTTGGGTTCGCTGTAGAATCGCCGCTTATTATCCTTGCATCGGGGCTCCAGTTATACACTAAAGGCTCGCTTGTATTCAGGTGATTGACCCATAACTGCACGTTGCTGCCAGAGCACACCAACGTATCGGGGTTAATAAACAAAGAATCGAATAGCACATTCACTGTTTGATATATTGAATCGCTGCACACTCCATTCGAAATCTGCAACAGATACGTGGTTGTATGTAAAGGAAAAGCCAAAGGATTAGATATCGATGGATTGTTAAGCGTAGCAGCAGGCTGCCACACATACGTATTGCCGGTATTGCTAAAGCCAATTTGAGCTGTATCGCCATAGCAGATAGTTGCAGGCGGTAAGGTATAGGTGGTATCGCCCAGCAGCACAAGTTGTTTGGTTACACTATCCGTTTTGTTGCACGTACTATTATCGTGCACCACCAGCGTAATATTAAACGCCCCACCATATGTATAAATATGTACCGGGTTTTGAAGTGTAGAAGTTGTGCCGTCGCCAAAAGTCCAGAGATAAGTAGCACCGCTGCCTTCGGTACCGGTACTTGTAAACTGGGCCGTATCAGGCGCACAGCCCGCAGCCGGCAATGCAAAATCAGCATCAAACAATGTTGGTGGCGGCAATACTACATTCAGGCTATCGGTATATTGGCAGCCCTGCGGGGTTTGCACCGTTACACGTATAGTTACGTTGCCGTTGATTTTTGCAAGCGGATTAGCGGTATTGGCGCCTGCTATAATTACCCCTGCCGGAGACCAGGCATACTGCACAAAGGTATTACCACTGGTGCTGGCTACGCTAAGCACGGTAGTATCGCCGGCGCAAATAACCGGTGTGGCCGTTATATTCAAATCATCTGTACCAACATTTACGGTTTGGTAAAATGTATCTACACAAATACCATTTGAAACCAGCAGCTGGTAAGTAGTTGTAGCCGTGGCTGAGGCGATGGGGTTAGATACATTCACCGAACTAAGGTTAGTAGACGGCGACCAGTGATATACCACAGCTGTATCGTTAATAGGTGGGAAACCTATTTGTATACTTTGAGCAGTGCAAACACTAACCGGAGGCAGTGTGCTGGTGCCTATGCCACCTATTACCAATATCTTTTTGGTAATAGTATCGCTGCCATTGCAGCTGCCTGCATCGTTAACAATAAGGGTTACATCAAATAGACCGCTGGTGCTGAAAGTGTGCACCGGATTCACCTGCGTAGAAGTATTACCATCGCCAAAATTCCACTGAAAAGTGGGCGGGTTAACCGAGGTGCTTTGATTGGTAAACTGCACAGGTATATTGCCACAGGCATTAGGGTATGTAAAATCTGCGAGGCAGATAGGCAGCTCTATATCAAATTTAAAAATGGCGTTGTTGCAATTGGTAGAGTTGTTGGTGTTGGAAACTGCACCCGGTGTGGTAGGGAAGTTATCGCTGCCACCACAACCGGCACATACACTTTGGTACACCTTGCCTTTGCGGTCGAACCGGCTGGTGCCACCATCTACGTGCTCTTCTATTCCATTGCCGCCCATAAAGGTAGCATAGGTTAAGGCACTGGCATCATCGCGCATTACCATCAGGTAAAAATCTTCGCCATCGGTAGTAGCCTTAAATGCATTGGGAGTAACCGGTAGCCCGTTTGTACCACCAGTACCACTTACATTGCTGTTTACACCCTGGCTACCCCAGCCGCAGGCATAAATGTTACGGCAAACATCTACCAGGAATGCCGTGGGCGAAATATCGGTAACCCCCAGTCCACGGCCAAAAGAAGTGGACCAGATTAGAGTATCCAGCGCCTCGTTAAACTTAGAGATGAACTGCCCCCCATCAGGCTGGTTAAAAGCAGCGTTCTTTATAAAGTTGTTGTTAGAATTATCGGCCTGGCCCAGCACGTATACATTGTTGGCTTTATCCAGGTCTACAAAATAATTTTGTTCGTACTCGTTAAATCCAAAGTAAGTAGAGGCAATATTAACCTGGCCGTTCTTGTCTATATGCGATATAAAACCATCGCAGGTGCCGCCTGCAAAAGCGGGCTGATAAACACCGGCTGTAACCGGAAAGTTAGGAGAAGTAGTTCCACCGGCTACAAACAGGTTTTCATCGCCATCTACCGCTACCGAGTATGCTGCATCATCATCGTTGCCACCAAAGGTAGTACTCCATATCATGGTAGTAAGGTTAGCATCCATCTTAAAAATACAGGCATCCATTTCGCCCCCAAAAGCGGCTTGGAAACTACCGGTAGTGCGTGGAAAATCGGCCGAGCGGGTGCACGATGCTATGTAAATGTTATTGTTCTTATCTATCTCAATTTCGCCGCGCACTTCATCGGCGTAGTTATGGCGAAGTACGCCTAATACAGAATAAGGCTGGCCGGCCGTATAATTCAGCCCATCGTTACTGCTGCCCCCTACATAAGTAGAAGACAACAATTGCGTGCCATCTACACTCAACCGCGAAATCACAATATCTGACCCACGTGTATAATGCGCTGCTATACCATCAAACACGCCTGGATCGGTGCCGCCGTTAAAGGTACGGTCATAAGCGGTAGTGCTGGTAGGGTAATCCGGGCAATCTGTAGTGCCCAGTATATACAATTCATCGCTGCTATTGGCAATCAAGCTATGCGGCAGATCCTGCCCGAAGCCACCAAGGTAAGTAGAGAATAAGCGCTGCGTGCCATCGGCCGAGTACTTGGTAATGGCTATATCATCGCCGGGGTAAGTGCCACCACCCGAGAATACAATAGTAGCGCCACCGGTATACACCATATCGTAGGCACCGGTAGTAACCGGGTAACCTGTACCAAAAACAGAACCGGCAGCAAAGGCATTCTCTTTGCTATCGTAAGTAGCCGAGTAGCCAAAGTTATCGGCTGTAGAGCCAGAATAGGTAGAGAAAATAAGTGTGGGGTCAATAAAAAGCTTCAGGCTTTTATCATACCCCTTCGGAAAGTCATACGCAAGCGTATTGCCCTTTAATGAAAACAAACAGGCCACTTCTACCTGCCGGCCATTAACCAGCTGGTAGGCGTAGGGCTTTAAATCCATAATATCGCCTACGGCCGTTTTTATATTCAGGTTACCCTTCTCATCTATGGCAAGGCCATTTGTTCCTTCAAAGTTTACCTTTAGCTGAGATACATCTATACCCTTTTCTACTTCATATACATATTTCAGTGCTCTGTCTTTTGATGATACCACCAGCTTTATACCATTATATAAATTACTGTAGTCAACTTGTGTAAATGCCGGCACGCGCGATGCCCACTTGCTTTTATCGTTACCAATAAAATAACTGAAATACTCTTTTATGGCATCTGTGCCACTGGTCTTTACCTGTTCCGATGAATTTTCAAACTTCATTTTAAAAGCGTGAAAATGCAGGGTATAATCTATGGTTGGTTTGTAATCTTCAAGCCGGTGGTGGTCGCCTTTTATGCGCAATATATCGCGGGTATCAAACAGGTTAAATGTAATAGCGTTCTTTTCAAAAAAGATAGCGCCATTCTTTATCTCAGCCTTATACTTTATCTGGCTTTCCCACTGCCCGTTGTTCTGCTTAAATATAATGCTGCTGCATGAGGAACATGCCTCCCCCGCAAACCCATTAATTATAAGTGCCGTTAAAAATAAAAGCGTGGATAAAAGTTGCCTCATAGGTTACAGTTACCAAAATAAGGAAACTATTTGGATATAGAAAAAGGACAAGAGAACGGAACTGGCTGATTGGCAGTTAAAACATCAGCGATAGCGACAAAAATTTCCTGTTGTTAAGCGATGCCTGGTATCTATCTAGTTGCTTGCTATGTATAGGCACAAAATGAAATGATATGTCCTGGCTTCCGTTTATTCCTTCCTTATCTATTTTCTTTTGGCGCACACCCGCGGCCAGCACTATAGGCCCTGCTATTATACCGGCAACCCCGGCACCTGC
>DATGXP010000247.1:0-2609 GCA_035298845.1 Chitinophagales bacterium | reverse complement strand
CTATGGCATCGGAGTAAGTAGCGTGTGCATACACCACTTCATTATCCTGGCGCAGCTTTTCAATTACACGCAACTCGTGATCATCGAGTTTAACATCTGAATTGCCCTTGCTGTTATTAAAGATAAGCTGATACGTGCCTGGCTTTGCCGGCTCGTAAGCAGAAGCAGCTTTAGCCGGCTGGGCAGAAGTTTGCGCTATAGCTGTATTAGTGGCACATATAGATATGGCACCAATAACAAAGGCGAGTATTACCCGCCTTTTATCTATATTAATGAATGCATGAAATTGATTAATGCAACCACAGCAAAATGCGCTGATTACAGAGTAAACTCTTTTCATAAACAATTGGGTTTAAAAATGTTTAATACAATAAAATGAAAACTAAAAAAAGTATATACTGGGTTAAAAGGCCGTCAGGATTTCCTCTCGTGTCATGTGCGTCGACTTCAAAGGAAATAAAAAAAACGATATCCACAATATTTTTGTGGATGTCCTAAAAAGATTTTTTGGGGGTTGCGATAACAATTATTCCGGCGCGGTGGTCACTACACAATCATCCTGCTCTACCATCACTCCTTCTTTCAGGTATACTTTTTTTACAAAACCGGCAGCCGGTGCAGCAATAGTAGATTCCATCTTCATAGCTTCTATTACAAACAAAGGTTGGTTCTTAATCACCTTGTCACCTTCGTTTACATACACCTTTACAAGTTTGCCCTGCAACGGTGCGCCAATCTCTCCGGCGCCGCTAATTTTATAATGCTCCAGTTTCTGCACTTTGATGGTACGGTCGCGCACACTTACCGAGCGCGTTTGCCCGTTAATTTTAAAAAACACATCGCGCATACCATCTTCGTTAGGCTCGCTCATGTACATAAAACGTATCAACAAATTTTTACCTGGTTCGATACCTACAATAATTTCCTCATTGCCTTTCATGGGGTAATAAAAAGAAGCCGTTGGCAACATCCAGATATCGCCGAAGTTTTTCTTAAACTGATAGAACTCGTCAAACACTTTGGGGTACATTTTCATAGAAAGAAAATCTTCCATGGTCAACTTCTCATCGTACTTCTGGCGGAAGGCGGCTATCTCGCGGTCAAAATCGGTAGGCCCTAAATGCTTATTAGGTTTATCGGTATAAGGTATTTCATCCTTCAGAATTATCTTCTGAAGCTCTTTAGGAAAACCACCATAAGGCTGGCCTAAATCGCCCCGGAATAATTGCTTAACCGAATCGGGAAAAGAAAGTGTATCACCTTTTGCAAAAACATCTTCGGCAGTAAGGCTGTTAGATGTCATAAACAGAGCCATATCACCAACTACTTTACTACTTGGTGTCACCTTAACTACATCGCCAAACATTTCATTTACTACTTCGTAGTTATGCTTTATGGTTTCAAACTTATCTTCTAAACCAAGCGAACGCGCCTGCGGCAATAAGTTAGAATACTGGCCACCCGGTATCTCATGATCATATACTTCGGCAGTTCCGGCTTTCAATTCGCTTTCAAACGGATAATAATACTCGCGCACTACTTCAAAATAGTTAGAGTAGGCATTCAGCGATTTTAAGTTAACCGGGTTCTCGCGTTCATGACCCTTCATCATAGCCACCAGTGAGTTAAAGTTAGGTTGGCTAGTCAATCCACTCATAGAAGCCAGCGCCACATCTACTACATCCACACCGGCTTCTATTGCCTTAAGGTAAGTAGCAGCCTGCAACGAAGATGTATCATGCGTATGCAAGTGAATAGGAATTGAAATATTTTTCTTCAATTCGGTAATTAGAGCTTCAGCCGCATAAGGCTTTAGCAAACCGGCCATATCTTTTATACAAAGAATATGCGCCCCCTCTCCTTCCAACTGCTTTGCCAGTTCGGTGTAATAATGCAGGTTGAATTTCTTATTCTTCTTTTCGTCTAATATATCGCCAGTGTAACAAATACAGGCTTCAGCAATAGAGTTTGTTTTTTCGCGCACCGTTTTAATACTCATCTTCATTCCCTCTACCCAGTTGAGCGAATCGAAAATGCGGAAGATGTCGATACCGTTCTCTGCACTCTTCTCAATAAACTTTTCTACCAGGTTATCGGGATATGCCGCGTAGCCCACTGCATTACTGCCACGAAACAACATCTGCAATAAAATATTGGGTACAGCTTTGCGCAATAATTGCAAACGCTCCCACGGGTCTTCATGTAAAAAGCGCATACATACATCGAAGGTTGCACCACCCCATACTTCCATAGAAAACACTTCGGGATGATTTTTAGCAAAGCCAGATGCAATAGCCAGCATATCGGTATTGCGCAATCGGGTGGCAAACAACGACTGGTGCGCATCGCGCAGTGTAGTATCGGTGTAGTGAATTTTCTTATCCGTTTTCAGGCGCTTAATAAATTCTTCACGTCCTAATTCGTTTAATAAATCCTTACTGCCTTTGGGATAACCGGTTATCGGTAACTGGTCATTTACTATAGCCGGTATTACCGGTGTGCGGAACTTCTTATCAGTGTCATAGGCCTTTATATCCGGATGACCGTTTACTTTTAATTCAGCGAGGTAACGCACCAGTTTAGTACCCCGGTCTTTATCGTGACCCCAC
>DATGXP010000246.1:0-2531 GCA_035298845.1 Chitinophagales bacterium | reverse complement strand
ACCCGTATTTTTTCGCCTGCCATAGTGGTTTTTTAGTCAAGTAGCCTCCGGGCCTTTTCTGTTCCATTTGGTTGAAGCAGCCTGAGCATCAAATTTAGTCTGTATTTATTTTGAAAGTGTTTTACATCTGTAAAAACAGCACGTAGCAAATTGCTCATAGCGCTTAACCGGTCTCCCTGGTATAGGTAGTACTTGGCTATGCCGAAAAAGCAGTTGCTTAAAAGCTGTTTTTTTATTCTACCCGAAACAGCATGGCCCGGATGGGCTGCCGAGAAAACTTTTTTAAGCATGCGCAGCTGATGCTGATAGCTATTGTAGCGCCTTACATTTACCGATCTGTCGTTATGCTCCACAGCTACCACTGTAAACTGGTTTTCCAGGTATTGAGGGGCCGCATCCACCGCTATACGCAACCACAACTCCATATCCTCACCTATGTGAAATTGGGGGTCGAACCGGTTTTCTGATAATAGGTTTCTGTGTATGCATACCTGTGGGGTGCCAATAATTGCCTGAACTATGAAATCGAAAATGTTATCCGTTTCATTTTTAAGTTCCGGCCGGTCGCTAACATGTCCGTCAATTTTGTAAGCTATACCGGTGTAATAAAAAGCTACCATTTGGTTACGGCTGATTATTTGCTCGTATAGTAAACGTAACCTGTGGGTCAGGTAATAATCATCACTATCAAGAAAGCAGATGTATGTACCGGTGCTGTTGTCAATGCCGTTGTTACGGGCCACACTGCGCTCTGCATTTTGTTGAAATATGTATTTAATCCGTGGGTCGTTGTACGCCAATACTACTTCTTTGGTGTTGTCGGTAGACCCATCATCTACAATAACCAACTCCCACTCTTTAAATGACTGCCCCAGCACACTTTCAATTGCCTGGCCAATCAGGCCTGCCCTGTTATAGGTAGGCATTACTATGCTGAAAAATGCACCCATTTTTATTTTTTTAGAAATGCTTTTATTCTGAATTTAAACCACTCTGCTGCTGATAGCTTTATATGCATAGCCAAATTCGAAGAGCTGTATGTTTCAATTGTCACAAACCCCAAACCGGTTAAATTATAGGCTACATTAAACCAAAGCTGCGCCAAATATTTTTTTACAAACTGCTGGTTAAAGTAATTACTATGGTTGTTTGCCTCGCACATTTTTTCAAGCAGTGCATGGCTGCGCTGCAAATAATCCAGGCTCTTTACATATTCATGCTGCTCTATAGATTGATAGAGGAGTAAATCGGCTTCGGTAGCTTTCAGGCCCATTTTGCCAAACATTCGTTTTTTAATAACAATGCTGTTATTTACTTGCGTACTCTTGTTTTGTACCGATACACTACCTGCGTGATACCGGTAATGTAGCAGCACCTGTTGAATGTTGGCTACTTTGAATTTTTCGCCAATGCGGGAAAAGAACTCATAGTCTTCGGCATGTATAAAAGAAGCGTCAAACCACGGATCCATGGTTTCTATCATGGCTTTGCGCCAAATAACCGAAGGATGACAGAAGTGGCATTGATAAAGCATCTTCATCATTATGGCATCATGGCTACCTGTATATTTTACAGGCCCTGCACTAATGGCACCTATAGGCTGAAACCACGATCCGCACAAAGCAACCTCCGGATGGCTTTCCATAAAAGTATGTTGCAAAAGAAAGCGGTCGGGCTCGCTTATGTCGTCAGCATCCATACGTGCAATGTATTTGCCGTTGCATAGGGCAATACCTTTATTAAGCGTGGCTATAAGCTTTAAATTGACTTCATTATTTACATAGCGTATGCGGGGGTCTTTATACCTTTTTATTATTTCTTCCGAATTGTCCGTCGAGCCATCGTTTATTATTACCAATTCAAAGTCCGTAAATGTTTGCCCCAATATGCTGTCTATAGCGGAAGCTAAATAGCTGGCTCCGTTATATACCGGCATTAGTACAGATATGGCAGGCGTGCTCATATTGCTAACAGCTGTTTAAATATAGTTTCTACATGGCGCGCGCGCTCCTCCCAATTGTAATACCCCTTCACTTGTAATACTCCTTGCTCAATTGTCCGCAGTTTTTCACGATTGCCCGCCAATGCGTTTATCTTTGCCGCAGAGGTTACTACATCTTCAGCAACTATACAATTTACCTCATCCTGCAGCACTTCCATTCCCCTAAGCCCTTCGGTGGTAGTAACTACAGCCTTGCCCAGGGCTATGTAGTCGCAAAATTTATTGCGCGCCCCGCCACATACTGCATCCGGCGGAAATGGCATCAGGCATATATCTGCCTGAAGGATTGTAGCGCGCAAATTTTCTACATAGCCGGTGTAAACTATGTTTGGCGACTTTGCAACCGGCATTTTGCCGCCACCAACCACATAAAATTTTATCTGCTCATTTTGCTTATATGTTTCTATGGCTATTTGCTGCAGCATTTCAAGCGCCATTTCGTTAGATGGAAATCCATCCTGGGGCAGGGTGGCCAGGCAAATAAATTCAGGATTGGTAGTAGAGTGCCTTTCTGTAATCGGTACAATAG
>DATGXP010000245.1:0-2533 GCA_035298845.1 Chitinophagales bacterium | reverse complement strand
TAAGGCCGAGCACTACATCGTTGGCTTTGCGCTTAGCACTAAGATTATACACATAGGCCAGCAGGTTCTCGATAGTGCCGCTAAAGTTAAAATCGGTGCTTAGGAAGTTAAGCGTAAAATTTTTCGCCTCTATAACCTGGTTTTCATATTTAAGCAAGCCGTTGATATTGCCATAGGTTACACCATTCTGTCTGAACTCGGCCCCGTTAAACTTAAACTCGCCCGAACCGTTAAGCGTTGAATTTTCTACATCGGTAAAGTCGCTTTTCTTTCCTTTTAAATGGAACGCGTTGAACGTAATAGTGCCATCTAAATCCTGCACTACCGAGTCGGGAACAAAAGCAGTAAG
The DNA here is from genome assembly GCA_035298845.1 of Chitinophagales bacterium. Classification (GTDB taxonomy): domain Bacteria; phylum Bacteroidota; class Bacteroidia; order Chitinophagales; family LD1; genus Bog-950. Next base: position 2,184 of record DATGXP010000245.1, on the reverse strand, counting down.
CTCGGCCAGATGAAATACGCCATTGGCGTAAAAATCGAACGCAGGGTTTGTCAGGTTAGTAAGTGTAAGCTTAAAGCTGAAGGGCAAATCGTTGAGCGTGCAATTGAAGTTACTGATAACGAGTTTATCGTTGCCGCTCTCATCTATACCATAGGTAGCCGATGCGTTTACGTTCTTCAGCAGCTTATTATAGTTGCCCAGCTTAATCTCACTGTTCTTTAAGTCTGCGCTTACATTTACCTGCGGAAAACTCCCTTTGCCCGCCAGCCCTTTTACCGTAGCCTGTATAGCATACTCTCCGCTGCCATTGGCATTGTCCAGGTTTGCTTTATACTTTTCGGGCAAGAGGGCCACCAGGTTTTGAATGTCTTTGCCCTCGTTAACCAGTTTGAAATCGAGGTTGGTGCCGCCCTTAAGCGAGGCGAAGAAACCGGTAATGGTAAAGGCCGACTCATCTATGGCAATTTCCCCTTTGCGGAAATGGTATTTCTTCTTCGCCTTATTTACATCCAGCGTTACATCGGCCGATATAGTTTTACCCGAAAGGAAATCTTCGCCGTTGGCAGCTATGCGATTGACAAAGATTTTGCTTTTAGCAGCAAGAAGGAAAGACTCATCTTTAAAATTGCCACTCAGGTAAACATCCTTCAACTTCAGGTCTACATTAGTAGCCTGTGTTTTATCTATATAGGTAAAGCGTATGTTCTTTACTTGTGCCTTCTTAAGCTGTATAGCAATCTTCTTATCGCTTTTGTTTTTGCTTTCCTTTAGTATATCGAAGTTATTCTTGCCACTTTCGTTTACATACAAATTCAATTCGCCATCGCGCAGTACAATCTTAGAGAACTCGATTTCGCTGCCGAAGAGCGAATAGATATTGCAGAGGAATGAGATTTCGCCGGCACTAACAAGCTTTTTGCTACCCGCTTGCAGCCGGTCATCTATACTAACCTGCTTGAAAGTAAGGGAAGCATATGGAAAGTGAGTGAGCAGAGAAAAATCGATAGCACCCTTCACCTTAACAGGTACCGAAACCTGCGTGTTAATTTCGGTTACTATGCGCTGCTTGATCTTATCTTCAAGCAACCAGGCCGTAAACAAAGCGAGCAACACTACCGATACCAATACCAAAGGAATAGCTATGAGCACTTTTTTCCAAAGGGCCATTCGTTTTGGTGGAACCGGTATGTTGTTTTGTGTTAAATCCATTTTAAATCCGCAGCTTAAACCTTTGCTTTTTACCTCATCCTATATCCCTCTCCCTTAGGAGAGGGATATAATGCCTTCAACATTCAATCACCCTATCTGAACGCGGCTTGTTTCATTTAATTATACCATGTCTTATTGATAGTTTTGTACGAAACAAATTGCATATGCATTGGCCGTATACAAAAACGCTATTTTCACATGCAATAAACGAACTTTTGTGAAATGCTTTCTGTGGCTTTCCACACCCCACCACAGCAAGTGTTTCATTTACTGAATAACCTGATTTAATGAAAAAGATAATTGCAATAACCTTTTTATTTTTTCTAGCCTCCAACGTCGTATTTGCGCAAATGGATGAGAGCATTAAGCCGAAGAGCTTTGAGCCGGTTTATAGCAGTATGAAGGTTTCTGAACTTATATTACCTGCATTTGATAATGCAGAAGCTGCACACCTGGATTTAAACGATGCGAAGAATGGCAAATTGCCCCTGTTTTCGCGCAATATTAAATGTAACATTAATCTGGGAAATAACGATTTTACGGCGATACCTGCTGCCAACGGGAAGGGCTGGATTAAGCAAAAACAAATTACCAGTAAGGGTGCACTGGGCCTTGTGGTGCTTTTCGATATGCTGTATTTGCCCGAAGGTGCCACCCTCCATGTTTACTCTCCCGATAAAAAGCAAGTATTGGGTGCTTTTACCCACACAAATACACCGTTGCCTATTGCCTTTAATGCAGGCATCATAGCCGGAGAAAGTTGTATAGTAGAATACTATGAACCGATGAATCAATTGGGTAAAGGTACGTTAGCGATTACGGAAATAGGCCATGCTTACCGCTGGGTAAAAGATATAGAAGATATTACCGGCGTAAATGCATCGGGTAGTTGCGAAGTGAACGTGGCTTGCAGCGAAGCAGACAACTGGCAGAACCAAAAGCGCGCTGTGGCGCGCATACTGGTGGTAGCTAATG
>DATGXP010000244.1:0-1794 GCA_035298845.1 Chitinophagales bacterium | reverse complement strand
GAGTTTTAATATTCAAAAGATGCCTTTCAAATATATTATGGAGAATTAGTCCCAATTTCTTGGGGGTATGCTCCAGTATAAGGCAGATTGTGTACGTGTTACGCACCCGTGCGCCACTCGTCAGCGGGTATTGCTACCCCTGTTACCGTTCGACTTGCATGTATTAGGCCTCCCGCTAGCGTTCATCCTGAGCCAGGATCAAACTCTCCATTGTAAAAGAGTTTAATCCCTTTTCATTATGTAACTCATCTTCGCCGAAGCTAGGATGAATAAAAAAAAAGAAAAGAAAATTAATAAATATGATAAGCTATCTTACCTGTTCTGGTTTTTCTAACTTTCGTTAGAATTGAAAATGAACTTATGTTCAAATTTCGTCTATGTTTCTACCAATATTTCAAAGAACTTTGTTTTACTCTACCTGCTCAGCCTGCGCCGAACCGCTTTGTAAAAACTTGTGATTTTACCTTCGTTAGAAGTTTAAAACCTGCTTGTGTTAAGAACGATACTTTCAAACGGGGCGCAAATATACGCTTTGTTTTCGACTTTCAAACTTTCCGACAATTTTTTTCAAAGATTTTTTTCGTCTTTGTTTAGAGCGCATAATGCTTCTACCTGTTGCCAGGCATCTCTTGAGATTGCCAATATTGTTTGTGTTGTATATCGCTGTCGCAGCGATACTTTTTTCGAACCGGGTGGCTATACGTTAAGTACTGCTCTTTGTTACCTTTAATGGGTTCTTTTATTTCGGTGGGCTCTGAATGAATCGGAGCGCTTTGAGTCGTTTACCTTTCTTCCCGTTTTGTTTAAAGAACGTTGTTTCTTAAACGGGGCGCAAATATATGCTTTTTGTTTTTGTTTCTCCAAACTTTTTAAAAAGTTTTTTTTTCAATTTCTTTCGAAGCTGAAACCGGAGTCACGGTTCTTAATGTATTCAATCTGAATTCATTAAGTGCTTTTTGCTTTTCCGTTTGAGATGCTTTTCAAACGGGGCGCAAATATACGGTTCATTTTAAAACCTCCAAATCTTTTTCGGATTTTTTTCTCAAAATCTTTAGAAGTTTTTGAGCAGAGGTGGTGCTTTCCTTCCCCCTTCTATATAGAAGGCTTCTGGCGAGCTAAAGCCGTATTTTGCTTTGGTAAATCGCTGTCGCAGCGATCGTTTTTTCGGAACAGGTGGCTATATCTTGTATGGCTCTTTGTTACCCTTAATGGTTCCTTTGTTACGATGGGTCCGAACTGGCCGGACACTTTGTTTCTTGTCTTAAATTCCCTTCGGCGATTGTGAAAGAACGTTGTTTCTTTTCGCTTGGGGAGCGCAAATATATACCGGGTTTTCAATTTCCCAAATCCTGTTTAAAATTATTTTAAGCCGGGCAGCCAAAACCCACTGCCAGCGCGGGTTTCGGCTTACAAAAAAAAATTGAAAGATTCTGAAAAGTATGTTTTAAGCTACCCAAAAGGGCAGCATTGGTGGGTTTAAAAGCCTACAAAAAAAGAACCGGCAAGGCTTTGAGAAGCACCTGCCGGCTTAACCACCCCTGATTATGAAGTTTTATACGGTTAGTTTGCCTTGTACACCGTCGTCGTTTTTGTTTCCTGTTACTGTACTTATCAGTATCTTCATCATACTCACCATTTTATTGCTTTTAGTATCCCAGTAGTACGCCTGCTCTGGCGAAACCTTTATAAGCGTAAGCTCCGGGTCGGTTGGCCCACCCTGAAACCAGGCTTTAGCCAGCGGTGTCCATAGCTCCTCTGCCTTGGCAGCATCTACAATTATCTCGGCTCGTCCAC
>DATGXP010000243.1:0-2081 GCA_035298845.1 Chitinophagales bacterium | reverse complement strand
CAGCAACCCACCAATTTGACCGGCTGTAATATACCAGGGCCGGACATCCCAGGTAATCCACTGCAGGGTGCCGTCAGCCCTTTCAAAAGGAGCTTCTTCTGTCTGATTAGTTGCACCATTCAGGCATTCTCGGTGTATGGCTTTCCAATCGTCGCCAATTTCGGGAAAGATTTCGTAGTGAGAGCGCCCGATTATATTTTTACCCACCAGATTATAATCCTCCAGCCACTTGCGCGATGCTGCCATATAGCACATTTCTGTATCGAACATGGCCAGGGCGTTGGGCGCCTGCTCTACAAATATCCTGTTACGCTCGTTACTTTGCTTTAAATCAAGCTCTACCTGTCTGCGCACCGTTATATCGCGTATAGCCACTGCTATAAACAAACCATCCACAGATTCAACCCGGCTAAAGCTAACTTCTACCGGAAACTCGTCTCCGTTTTTTTTCCGCACGAAAATTTCAACTACCAAATTGGTGTCGGCCGGCGCACTAAAGATGGCTAATCGCTGCTTTTCGTAGTCGGCTTTAAACCTTTGGGGCAGCAATAAATCGAAACTATGCCCGCTTAGTTCCTGCCTGTTATACCCAAACACATGCTCCAGTTTATTATTTGTAATACGTATGGCACCTATAGCATCTATTACCAATATAGGATCGGGAGTAGAATCGAGAAAGGTTTTCACCCTTGCCAAATTGCTTTCTGCTTCATTTTTCTGCAGGTCAATTTTATTAAGCTGTTCTGCCACGCTCCATATAACAAACAAGCTAAGCGTTATAATAGATGTAGAAAACAATGCGATGCCGAACTCGACACTTAATACCATATAGCGATGGCTGAGCAACCGCAGAACAGTCAGGAACAAAATAGCCACCACCATTTGTAAAAACATTTTGCGGGCCATTACATTGCCAATTCTATTTCCCGTAAATAAACCAGCAACGCCGTAAGAAGGATTTATTAAAGTAACCGCTATAGATAGCAGAAAGAAAGCTAAAGCGGTATGCAGAGCCATAGAGACGAAAACCGAAAATCTGTAAAACGCAGGAACATTGAACAGATAGCCAAGAATAGCAACAAACGCCACCATTGTAACCAGATGCAGCAGCCATTGTACAGCAAGACGGTATATTTTGCCTCCACCAGAGACATTAAACAGAGCTAAAGCCAATATTGAAAAACTTATAGTGCTAAATGGCGACATACGGCCGGGATTTGGCCTGCCTTCTGCAACCGATTGCCAATCGGCCACAAGCAGCTGATCTATACCCAGGTTGTGACCAGATACATATTGGGCCAAGGTTAATGCAGCCAGGATTAATGCGGCTATAGCCAGCCAACGACTTACACTTTGCCACCGTGGGCTAAACCTGCCTGTATAATAAAAAAGAGAAAGGCTAAGCAGTATGAAACACGTTGCTGTATTGAATTTCATAGTGGTATAACCAGGTAAAATACTAGTTAGCGCACTGATGTGAAACAACCAACCTGCAATTACAGCGCAGCCAACTACCAACACGGTGCAGCATACAAATAAAATATAGCCTCCGTACCTGAATCTATCCATACACTATTTAGCTACTGATACACGAACAAAATTTCAAAAGTTTCAAAATAGCTAAAACCTTAAGTCAATTTTGCTAACGAAGATCATGCATACAGGGGCAACATCTTATTTAAAGAAGAATTTGGGATTTTTTTCCATATACCACAGTGCAACCCAACAGGAAAACCATACCTCAAAATAATGCCCCAATGATTTTCTATTTTACGGCATTATTATAATTGATTCAATGCCATCTATATCCGATTATTACCGCGTACTTGAACTAAAACCCGGTGCAACTGTAATACAGATTAAAGCAGCGTATCGAAAGCGCGCTAAAGAACTGCACCCGGACAGAAACAAAAGTGCTACTGCCCACCAGGATTTTATATTGCTAACCGAGGCTTATGAGTATTTATCTTCCAATCCTGATGCCACAGTAACCAGCCATACTTCTACTCAGCAACCCAGCTACCAGCAGCAAGCAAGGCAGCGTGCTACTGCCTATGCCAATATGCAGTATTCTGATTTTG
>DATGXP010000242.1:0-5935 GCA_035298845.1 Chitinophagales bacterium | reverse complement strand
CCATGGGTGTTTGTAAGTATCTTAGGTTGAATGGATTGCAAATTCTTGTGTACATGACCTGTCGCGCGGTGTGTACACCGACCGCAAAACAGCCGGTAATGGCTTTCCCGTTTTTGGGTAATAGGATTACTGCGGGTAATCATTTTTTACCCAGCAGGTAAGGTCGTGTATTTTATCGGCTGACAGCTTGGATGCACCGCGTGGCATAGGGTCGCAGCCGCCATCCTGATAGATGGTGCAAAGGGCGGTGGCATCGAACCCGCTTTTGGCGCTGGCATAGTTTGAGAAGTTTCTGCCGGCCTCGTTGCTAAGCGAGTTGTGGCAGCCGCTGCCCGCGCAGTTAGTAGAGAGCAGGGTGGCTATTTTACCGGTATATACGTTGGCGGTGTCGTCGGCTTCGTTGCAGGTTATATTATCGGTATAGCTGCTGGGGCTTTTTTCTTTGGCGCATGAACTGATAAACAGAAGGCCGGCTACTACCGAAAAAGACAGGATCATTTTCTTCATGGTTTCATATTTGTTTGTGTAGTGAAGGTAACCCTTATTAAACCTGTTTGTCGATTACTTTAGGTGATTAGTATCAGTGATAATAAGATGGAGGTGATTGGCTTGTAAAACAAAAACAGAAGCTATGCGCTGTGGCAAGATAACTTACATGCGGCACCTACGGTGCGTACAACACCCTTAACCACGGAGGCACGGAATGCATGGAGAAACACGGAGAATGCAGTGCTACTTAAGCGGTATATCTATTAAGAACGCGGAGGGTGCTTTAATCCATAAATGGTATCAGACTCCAGTTTCAATTTTAATTGCGATTCAATAGCATAGGTGCCGTTGCTGAATATCTGTATGCGTCCATCATTTAATGCTGCTAATATGTCTACTGCAAATGGCATTAACTGTTTATGGTAAAATTCAAAGCCTATTTTCCTGATTTTATTGTATTCCTCTTGCCAGTTCTGGCCATACATCGTTTTCAAATAGCCCTCTTCGGCCCAATGCAAATAATTGAGGCCAAGGTTTGCTAAAAACTTGTATCGATATCTTGCCAAGCCATCGCCACTAGCATCGCCAAAATACAAGTGATAAAATAAATCAAGCGTATTATCTAAATCTGTGTAGTTATTGATAAAATAAGTCAACAAATCCTTCAGCTTCCACGTTTCATATTCACCTTCATCAATTATGTTCTCGTGGATATAGTTTTTGAAGTCTACACGGCTGTCTTTAAAATTCAAGCTTACCAGATTCAGGTAATTTTCTGCACCTATGTTTTGCTCAAGGCTGGTATCGGCATAAATATAATTCTCCAGTTCTGCGATAGTAGAATCCCTGTTCAGATATTTGAAAAATTCAATTTTTTGTTGTTCGCTTAAAGCCATGTATGGGCTAATTTATTTAAAATCGAGGATTGCAATAGGCGGCTCCTAACGGAGCAGAGAATAGCCTTAACCACGGAGGCACGGAATGCACGAAGAAACACGGAGAATGCACCGGTGATAATGCAGGTGTTGCAGATGGTGCGCACATGTATTTGGACCGGCCTTTTTTGCCGTATGGTTCTGCCCTTAAGTGCAGCCCTTAGAACAGCCTTTTGCTTCATCGTAAAAACAAAACTGCCAACCCTTTCGGATTGGCAGTTTGTATTATCTCAATACTCAATACTATCTTACCAAAGTAACTGTACCGCTAAGAGTTTCGGCAGGGAAAGCTGCTTCATTCCAGTAGGTAACTTTTATTTGCCACACGTAGGTGTCGTATGGTAATTTCTTTCCGTTCTTGGTGCCATCCCAGGCATCGCCGTTGTTGGCTATACCGTTGTGCTGTGCAGGGTTGTTGTAAACCTGCTCGCCCCAGCGGTTGAACAAAGTTACATCCAGATTTTTTGCACCCAGAATATCTACTTCAAATAAATCATTCAGTCCGTCGCCGTTAGGGGTAAACGAGTTAGGTGTAAACACCTGTACTACGTTCTTTACTATCACGGTTACCGAATCGGTGTTGCTGCAGCTGTCTGCATCCATAGCCGTAAGGTAATAGGTAGTAGTAGCATCCGGCGAAGCCAGCGTGTTTTGGCAAGCTGTGCAGCTGAGGTTTACATCGGGTGTCCATACATAGCCGATAATGCCGTTAGGTGAAGCAGCTGTGCCGTTAAGGGCTACCTGCTGGCCGCGGATAGAAACCTGGTCGGGCCCGGCATCTACAAATATGGCCGTAGGCTGCTGTATAGTAAAGTTAGCCGAGCCAAAGCAGCCGCGGCTATCCTGCGCTATGGCGGTATATTCGCCGGCTGTTAAACCGGTAAGTATGCTATCGGGCTGGTAAACGCCATTAAGTGAGTACTGGTAGAAACCACTGCCACCGGTAGCGGTTATTACTACGGTGCCATCGTTACCATTAAAACATTTTACATTGTTAGGGTTGGTACTAACCACTACCTGTGTAGGGTCTACCAGGGTTACGTTGGCAGTATTGCTACAGCCGTTGGCATCGGTTACCGTTACCGTATATGGCACATCGCCGCTCAGGTTCACTCCCATTACACCAGCCTGTGCAGGTGTAGTGCTCCATACATAAAAATAAGGTGCCGCACCACCGCCTACACTGGCCACAGCAAAGCCGGTAGCTTTACCATGGCAATCGGGGTTATTGCCGGCTACAGTTATAAGTAATGCCGGCGGGCTGGTTACTACAAAAGCTTCTTCGGCTGTGCAGCCATTGGCATCGGTAACTACTACAAAGTAGCTGCCGCGGCCCACACCGGTCAGGTTAGGGTTAGCGGTATTGTTGCTCCAGGCATAATTGTAACCCGCGGTGCCACCGGTTACGGTTAAGTAAACGCCACCATCTGCCGAAGTAAAGCACCGTGCCGGTGCAATGCTATCGGTAAATACAAACGGTGCCGGTTGTGTTAGCTGCACACTGGCCGCTACACTGCAATCGTTGCTATCGGTTACTATAACTACATATAAGCCGGCTTCTAAACCGTTGATAGTGCCGCCCTGCTGGGCGTTGTTCCACAAGTAGCTGTAAGGTGTAGTGCCGCCCTGGCCTGTTGCTGTTACACTACCATCGTTACCACCGGGGCAGCTTACACTAACCGATGAAGTAGTGGCAGATAGCGGCTGGGCCGGTTGGGTAATCGTATAGCTGGCCGATACGCTGCAACCGCTAAAATCGTTTACAGTAAGGTCGTATACACCGGCATCTATGCCATAAATATCTTCGCTGGTGGCAGCGTTGCTCCAGCTATAGCTGTAAGCCGGTACACCGCCGTTTACAGTTACATCCAGCCCACCGGTTTTGCCGCCGTTGCAGGCTACGTTTATCTGGTGCTCTACCGATAATACCAGTTCGGCATTTTGGGTAATAGTGGCACCGGTAGCAGCTGTGCAGGCTGCACCATCGGTAACTACTACACTATAGGTACCAGCCGGTACACCGGTAAGATCCTGCGTAACGGCAGTGTTGCTCCACAGGTAAGTATAGTTACCATCGCCGCCGGTTACATTAATATCGATAGCGCCTGTGCTTGCACCAAAACAGCCCACGGTAGTTACCGATGCCACTGTGGCGGTTAATACAGGGCGCTCTATTACAGTAGCCGATACATTATCGGAGCAGCCGTTGGCATCGCGAACGGTAAATGTATATACACCACCAGCAAGGCCGGTAAATGTTGCATCTGGCTGCCAGGTAGAGCCGTTATCTTTACTAAATTCGAAAGGGCCCTGGCCACCGGTAGAAGTTAAGGTAACAGTGCCATCGGCACCGCCCGAGCAGCTAACATCTGTTTGGCTAAGCACCGAAGCGGTAAGTACGTAGCTGGCACCTACCGTAGCTGTGGCAGTAGCGGTGCAGCCGTTTACATCCGATACTAATATAGTATGAGTGCCGGCGGGCACTGCGGTAAATGTGGCATTAGGGAAAAACGGACCGTTGTTAAGCGAGTAATTGTAAGGCGATGTGCCGCCAATAGCGTTTACCTGTATGCTGCCGTTGTTGCTATTGCTACAGCTGGCAGGGGTTACTATAGTAGTAGCCAGCACCTGTGCCGGTTGCGAAATAACCACCGGGTTGCCCTGGAAGGGGTACGAACAGTTGTTAGCATCGCGCACTACAATATCGTAGCTGCCTGCGGCCAGGTTGGCAAATATAGAGCTTGGCTGAAAAGTACCTCCGTTATTAATTGAATAGCTGAGGTTGCCCGAGCCACCACCGGCAAAAATATCTATACGTCCGCTGCTGGCACCGTTGCAGCTGGCATCTACTTTATTTACAAATATGCTGATAGGGTTAGGCTGTGTAAGCACTACCGAGTTGCCCTGGTAGATAACGGTGCAACCGCTGGCATCTTTTACATATATATTATAAAAACCTGCCGGCAGGTTAGCAAATACATTAGAGTTTTGCCAGGTAGCGCCGGCATTGTTAGAGTACTGCAAGGCACCATTGCCACCGGAGGCAGTAACCGTAATAGTGCCATCGGTAGATCCGTTGCAGGTGGGGCTAACAGAGCTTACGCTCGTAATATTAGGCTGGCCTACCGTAACTGTAAAGGTGCGGTAGCTTAAGCTTTCGCAGGCACCGTTAAAGGTGTGTACGCGGTAAGTAGTAGTTACACCTACAAAAGGTGTAATCTGCGAACCGGTGCCTACCAATACGTTGGTTCCATTATCGTACCAGTGATAATCGCCGCCAAACACAGCGCCGCCGGTTTGCAAGGTAGCTAAGCCGGGCTGGCACAATACATTGGCAGTAGCTACAATAGCATCGGGTATGGGTGGAGTCCAGGTGGCCAGTACCTCGGCGCCTATATCATCGCTGCCGCAGGCATTGCCAAAAAAATCGCCTACCCAGGCATTGCCTGCCGTAGGAGGAGAAACCAAACTGAGGCACGGTGGCAGTACGCGGTAGTTGATGGTGTTGCTGATAGTATAAGGCCCGCAGTGTTGGTCTTCTGAAGAGCATCCGCAGAAAATATTCTGGCTGCAAGGACAACTACCTTCATAAGTAAACGCATCGCATTGGTCGCAACTCCAGGTAAATGTACCCGTAGAGCGGTAGCAATCGAAACAGTCATCTTCCCAACCTTCGCCCTGCAGGGCCAGAAATTGAGGCACCGGCTGTGGTGTAATACCCGGTGTGCCGTAGGTATAGTTAAGCAAGGCAACGTCCTGCCCTAATACCCAGCCTGCATTGCTTGAGTTAGTGCCTATGGTAGTGCCACCTACAAAACCCAATCCATCCAGGTTGGCGTTATCGGCGCCCCACCAGCGCCATCTGAATTCATTTGAGTTTAACTCGCCAGTCAAAGGGTCATCCACACTTTCTACCCAGGAGTAGCCTACGTTCATCTTTATGTTCATGGCCCCATCGTTATACGTTTGGGCCATTAGCGGGCTTGTAAAAATAAATACAGCTACTGCTGCTAAAAATTTATATAGGGTTGAGGTCAGTTTCATGGTGCTTCTAATTTTTCGTCAGGATTTATGTTTTGAGCGTTCAGGGTTTAGTGCGGGTTGCTCATATTAGGATATGTGCCTTCTTTCGTGTCGTTCAGCATTTTAATTACCTGTTCGCGGTAAGCCTGCTGGTCGAAAGAATCGGGGAATTTATAATCCTTGCCATACAGCTTATTAAACTCCTGCGGTTTAAACACAAAATACCAGTTGCGTAGTTTTAGCTGATAGTTATACTCATCGGCAATAGAATTGCCGGTGTTGGCTTTTACAGGCTTATCCAACCCTATTTTAGCGCCAATAAAGCGTGGCATATAAGGAAGCTTATAGTAACCGTTGTAATAAGGGTTAAGTGCCGTAAGCTCAGGGGTATTTAAAAAGCGCTCAAACTCCTCGGGGTGCAGGCGCTGCCAGGCACCTATTTTCTGCTCGTAATCGGCCAGTTCTTTGTTAAGGTCATTTTTAAGATT
>DATGXP010000241.1:0-5503 GCA_035298845.1 Chitinophagales bacterium | reverse complement strand
GGTAGATGTGCTGGATACCAAAAAGGAGAATGACCTGATAGTTCACTTTGTAAAGAAACTGCCAGCTAAAATTGATGCCGGTGCACATGCTAAAATAAACACGGGCAAGCGTAACGATACTATCAAGAACCACTCGGCTACGCACTTGCTGCAGTCGGCATTGCGTATAGTATTGGGTAGCCATGTGCAGCAAAAAGGCTCGTTGGTTAATCCGGAATACCTGCGTTTCGATTTCTCGCACTCTACCAAGCTTACCGATGAGGAGATAGCAAAGGTAGAGCAGATAGTGAACGAGAAAATAATGGAGAACATTCCGTTAGATGAGCGGAGAAATGTGCCTATTGAAGAAGCCAAAAATATGGGCGCTACGGCTTTGTTTGGCGAAAAGTATGGCGAGTTTGTACGGGTGATAACCTTTGATGAAAAGTTCAGCCGAGAACTTTGTGGCGGTGTGCATGTAAAAAGCACCGGTGCTATCGGCCTGTTTAAAATAGTATCGGAAAGTTCTATCGGTACGGGTGTTCGTCGTATAGAGGCAGTAACCGGCAATAAGGCTATACAACTGGCTAATGATGCTATCAGCGAGTTGAGCAAAGTGAAAGCAGCGCTTAACAATACTAAAGATGCAGTTAAGAGCATTGATACGCTGAAAGGCGAGAATGAAGAATTGAAGAAGCAGCTGATGCAGTTTGAAGACCGCGCAGTAGCTGATTTGAAAAAGCAAATATCAGGCTCTATCGAAAAGGTGGGTAATGTACAGTTCTATGCATCTACCAAGGTGGACATTAACTCGGTGGATGCCCTGCGCAAAGTAGGCATTCAACTGGCGAATGATTTAAAAGAGAACTTTGTGTTATTGCTGGCTGCGCCTGTAAATGGTAAAAATGTGGTGCACTTACGCATAGCGCCATCGCTGGGTGTAAATGGCAACCAGTTGCTGAAAGAAATTGCACCAACCATAAAAGGTGGCGGGCCAGCAGATTTTGTGCAGGCAAGTGCTGCTAACATGAGCGAGGTAGAGGAATTGGTAGGAAAGTTGAAAGAGAGATTTAAGTAAACATATTATTCAGACCATGGAAGTGTGCAACGAAATTAAGATAGGTTCGCTAAACGATGGCTGGCATGATAAGGACGAAATAATGTTGCATGCTTGTTTTCAGTTGCTTAAAGATTTTGTTGAGAAGGAAAACTTAGACATTATTGATTGGGCAGCAAATGCAGAACATGAAGTTGCCAGGAAAGAAATTCAGACCTTGTATGAATGGTGGAATAAGAAATTGCTGAGTTTGCCCGGAACGGTAGGAATTGATAAGAAGGAATACGAAGAAGAAAACGAAATGCTTTTTAGGTTAATAAAGATCAGAGAATATTTATGGACATAGTTAACGAAGACAAATATTCAAAATACGAAGTAGTTGTAGGGTTAGAGGTGCATGCGCAGCTATCAACCCATAGCAAAATGTATTGTGGCGACTCGGCCGAGTTTGGCGGTGCGCCTAACACGCACATCAGTGTGCTTTCGCTGGGGCACCCGGGTACCTTACCGGTGGTTAATGAAACAGCTATAGAATATGCTGTGCGCATTGGCCTGGCTACCAGCAGCGAAATACGCTATGAGAACCAATTTGCGCGTAAGAATTATTTCTACGCCGATTTGCCTAAGGGTTACCAGATTACACAGGATAAAACACCCATCTGCACCGGTGGCTTTATAGAGATAGAAGTAAACGGCGAAAAGAAAAAGATAAACCTTACCCGCATTCACTTAGAGGAAGATGCCGGTAAATCTATACACGATATTGACCCCTATTTTACGCTGGTGGACTTAAACCGAGCCGGTGTGCCGCTGATAGAAATAGTAAGCGAACCGGATGTGCGCAGTGGTGATGAAGCCATGGCTTACCTGAACGAAGTGCAGAAACTGGTGCGCTACCTGGGCATTTGCGATGGTAATATGGAAGAAGGCAGTATGCGTTGCGATGCCAACGTATCGGTACGCCTTAAGGGCAGCAATGTGCTGAACGCCCGCAGCGAGGTTAAGAACATGAACAGTATGCGCAATGTAAAGCGCGCTATAGAGTTTGAATTTATCCGCCAGGTAGATGCACACGAAAAGGGAGAGAAGCTGGCACAGGAAACTCGTGGTTTTGATGCTGTGAAAGGAATTACCATTTCTCAGCGCAGCAAAGAGCATGCACACGATTACCGCTATTTCCCCGAGCCTGATTTGCCTCCTGTGTTTGTTACCGAAGAATACATTGCCAATGTAAAGTCGCACATGCCTAAGCTGCCTAATGAGCTTAAGCGTGAGTACATGGAGCAATACGGCCTGCCGGAGTATGACGCGCGTATTATTATAGAAGATAAGGAGCTGGCTGAATACTTTAATCGTCTGCTAGCCGAAACCAAAAACTATAAAGCGGCCAGCAACTGGATATTGGGGCCGGTTAAAAATTCGTTGAACGAGACCGGCCTGCATATTTCTGAGTTTAAGGTAGAGCCTGCGACACTGGCTAAACTTATAGCGCTGATAGATGAAGGCAAAACGAATTTCAGCGTAGCCAGCACCAAAATTTTCCCTGTAGTAGTTGAAACCGGCAAAGAGCCATTGAAGGTAGCCGAAGAATTAAACCTACTGCAAAACAGCGATGAAGGAGCTATAAAAGAACTGGTAGAGCAGGTATTTGCTAAATATCCCGAAAAAGTTGCCGAATATCGCGCAGGTAAAAAAGGTTTATTAGGTTTATTTGTGGGTGATGTAATGAAGCTTAGCAAAGGAAAGGCGGACCCTAAAGTAACGAACAGATTAATGACTGAAAAACTGGAATCTTAATTATCTAAATACTCAATACTAATTAATCAATACAACAAAAACATGCGTAAACTACTTAGCATTTTCCTGCTGCTTACATTTTTCTCTTCGTGCAATATGGCAGGGGGAAGCGATAAATACTCGATACAAGGGACTGTAAAAAACCACGTAGCTAAATCTATAGTGCTGGAAAGACTGGGCCTGCAGGCCATTACAGCAGTTGACTCGGCAAGCATAGACGATAAAGGCTTCTTTAAAATGGAAGGTGTTTCTGAGTCTGGCTTTTACCGCCTGCGTTTAGATGCTCAGACTTTCTTTCTGTTTCTGTTAGAACCAGCGCAGTATAAGGTAGAGATTGACCCTAAGTCGCAAACAGAGCCATTTAAAGCTACCGGTGGTAAGCAGAATGAAGAGTTCCAGGCAGCTTTTAAAAACCTTAGCAACGTACAGCGCGATATACAAGGCTGGCAAATGGCTTACCAGATGTATGGCCAACAGGGTGTAGGGCAGGATACTATGATGTATGTGCAACAACAACTGCAAATGGTAGCATCCCGTTACGAAGGTTTTATCCGCGATAGTTCCAAGGCAGCCAAAAGCCCGCTGGTAGCTATGTTTTATGTTACTAACGGCCCTATCGATAAGTTTCCTAAAGAGAACCTGGCTGTGATACAACGTCTGGAGAAAGAGCTGCCTAAATCAGTTTATACCAAAGAGTTCCGCGATATATATACTAAATACGAAGAGCAAATGAAGCAAGTGGCGGCCCAGCCCCAGGCGCAGGATGTGAGTGTAGGTAAAATGGCCCCTGAAATAGATTTGAAAGACCCTAATGGTAAAAGCATTAAGCTTTCATCATTGAAGGGTAAAGTAGTGTTGTTGGATTTTTGGGCATCGTGGTGCGGCCCTTGCCGTATGGAGATGCCAAACGTGGTAGCCGCTTACAAGAAGTATAAGGATAAGGGCTTTACAGTGTACAGCGTATCGCTGGATAAAGATGCCACTGCCTGGAAAAATTCAATAGGTGCATTGGGCATGACCTGGGAAAACCAGGTAAGCGATCTTAAATTCTGGCAAAGTGCTGCTGCTGCTACCTATGGCGTGCAGGGCATACCGGCCGCATTCTTACTTGACCGTGAGGGCAAAATTGTAGCTACCAACCTGCGTGGCGCTGCCCTGGATGAGAAGATTGGTGAGTTGATTAAGTAAGTATACTTTACCTAACACAACCAAAACAGGCCCTGAATAAGGGCCTGTTTTGCTTTTAGTGGAACTACTTTACTGTAGCGTGTATCTTACGCCAATAAAGCCCTTTATACCTTCGGTGCCGGTAAAACCATACGTAGTATCAAACCGGTAATTGAAGGGGTTATTTACTGCGACATTGCGGTTAAACGGGTCTTGTGGCCGCAGTATCGGTTCCTTCTGCACAAAGTTGAAAAGGTTCTTTATGCCAAGGTATAGCTCCACACCTTTATTAAACTTCTTGGTTAGTTGTATGTTCTGTATGGTAAAACAGGGCGAGTGTGATGCACGGTAATCATTGGGTACAGTGGTAAGCGGCATAGGACTTACCAGGTTGCCTGTCCAGTCGATAGATAACTGGGGGGCAGGGAAAGTATAGCTTAAATAAAAGTTAGCCACAAAAGGCGCAACGTGCGGGGCCATTTCTTTTTCAACGTCGCCATCGTCATCTTTTTCCAGTTCAAACACATTTACAAATGTAAAACCTACACCAACTTTTAGTGGGTAGCTAAAGGTAAAATCTGAGTATATGCTGAACCCACTGGCCATTGCCCCGCCCTTGCTATTGGCGTATGTTATAAAACCGGGTTCTTCGTCGTAATCGGGGTTTACTATATTGAAAAAGTAGGTATAAAACACGCTGGCATCTATGTTTAGTATACCGGCTTTCAGGTTCTGCACACGGGTATAATTAAGATTGGTGTTGATGGTATATTCGGGCTTCAGCTTTTCTTCTACCAGAATTTGGCGCGAGCCGTTCATGGCGGCAAAACCTTCGTTCATCAGGTTAGGTACCCGATAGCCGGTTCCAAAGCCGAAACGTATTACATTGTTCTGGTCGTTGCTGTTCCACTTGTAATACAGGCGGGGTGTAAACACCGGGCCGTTCAGGCTGCTATAATCAAAGCGGGTACCCAGCAATAGCTTATGGTTAGCGGCAATAGATATTTCATCTTCAATAAACACTCCGGCTATATGGTTAAATTTACTACCCCCGGTGTTACTGTCTACCGATAGGTCGGTATTATCGGCATAATAATTTAACCGGTAGCTGCCGCCTATCAGCAACTCGTTAAATTTATCTACCTGCCGGCTCCAAGTTAACTGCGTAAAAGCGGTGCGCTGCAGGGCATTTAAATGCTTTGGGCCAAAGTAAGCCTCCTGCCGGTGCTCGCTATAATCGGCTATTAGCAACAGCTTATCTTTTACTACAAACTGGTATTGGAAACCCGCCTGCCATTGGTGGGTGGTTATAGCTTCGCCATATAATGAATCGCTACCGCGTTGGGCCGATGGCATATTCATTTGCCCGCCAAAGCGGTCTTCAAACAGGTAGCGCCCATAAATGGTGGCCAGCCGGTTTTCGGGCCGCACAAAACTCCACTTATTGTAAAAGCTGGCGCGATTGGTTTGTGGCAGGTCTATAAAATTATCATCATCTATATC
>DATGXP010000240.1:0-8573 GCA_035298845.1 Chitinophagales bacterium | reverse complement strand
GCCAAAGTAGCCTTTCACCCATTTGTAATAAGGGTTAATGCCAAACTGGGCAAAGGGGTTGCTAACACTTCTCGAGCCTTCGGTAAAGGTAAAGTTCAGTGGTATCTGCACACCGTAAACGGATATAGTAGGCGCCAGCATAATAGAGTAAGCATAGGGCTTGCGCGTACTGTTGAAGGAGTTGGCTTTATAATAACCCACACTTGCACTGGCCGTGCCCGAAATCTCAAATGGGTTCTGTTGCTTTATGTTGCCCAGGTCCTGCCCGCTAAGCATATAGCACTGCATACAGGCAAACAGAATAATCAATAAAAGTTTTGCGTTGCCTTTAATCATTCACTCGTTTTAATGCACTCACTTAGCAATTTTTCCGGCTGGTTTTTATTCTGCGTTTACAAATACGGCATCGCTTTTATCGCTCTCGGTACCATCGGTACCTATGGCTACCAGGTAATAGTAGTATGCCTTACCTGCTGTAGTGGTCATATCCATGTATTGCGATTTATCATTGGCTACGGTGCCCAATTTCAATGCACCGGTGCCGCCGCGCTCGGCGCGGTAAACCTGCACTTCTTTCACCCGCTTTTTATCCACCTCTGTCCAGTTAAGTTCAACACCGGTTTCGCCATAGGCAGCTGTAAGGCCCACCGGTATTACTACCGAAAGGTCGCCGTAGGTATAGCTTACCACATCGCTCATGGCCGAGTTGTTGCCGCTCACCATCATAGTTTGCACGGCGTACTCATATACATTGCCTAACTCAAGCAACGTATCGGCATAAAAATTACGGCTGGCCGAAAGCATACCTTCCGATACGGGTTTCATTTCTCCATCGCCTTTCTTTCTTTTATACACCATGTAGCCTATCACCCCATTCATGTTTTGCATGTTATCCCAAAACAGCATAGCACCTTGTTTGCCTGCCCCCACCTGCAGGTGCATGGCCAATGGAGCTTCGCTGGCTTTCATCTGGCTTGGCAGGTATGCAGGGTAGCTATGT
The DNA here is from genome assembly GCA_035298845.1 of Chitinophagales bacterium. GTDB lineage: Bacteria > Bacteroidota > Bacteroidia > Chitinophagales > LD1 > Bog-950. Next base: position 7,573 of record DATGXP010000240.1, on the reverse strand, counting down.
TTACTGGCCACGTGGCTGGTGTTCTCTTGTGTTACAGCATACGAGTATCCGTATTCCGATTTCAGGTCGTTGCTCTCATCCACATAACTAGTCACCGAATCTTTGGCCGGTATAAAATCAGATATAAGTTTATACGCAGAGTCGTGGCCCAGCGAGCGGTATACATAGTAGCCCGCAATCTCTTTATCTGCCGTGGTCCATTGTATCTTTACTTTGTCGCCCTGCATGCCGGCAGTTACATAGCGCGGTGCACGTGGTGCGCGTGTATCTTCAAATAATGCCGAGGTACGCGGTGTGCGCACACTGGTATGCTGAAACCGGTCAATCATTTGCAGGTAGTAGTAATATATTTTGGCCGGTGCTGCGGTTAAGTCGCTATAGCTGGTGTCGCTTTCGGCGGCTACGCCTATTTTACTAAAGGTACCATCGTAGTTCTCGCTGCGGAAAACCTCTATACCGGCTACGCTTTGCGAGGTGTTCAGCCGCCATTTAAGCAGTACGCCCCTTTTGCCGGGTAGCTTTTCGGCAATAAAATACTGCGGGGTTAAAATGTCTTTTGTCTCATATGTTTTTACCAGCACTGTATCCGATGCTTTACCGGTGTTGCCAAAACCATCGCAAGGCACAGCATAGTAAAAATACATCTGGTTGGCACCTACACTGCGGTCGCGGTATTCAAGTGTAAACTTGTCGCTGTTAGTACCGCGCGAAATATTGCTGGCATTTTGTAAAAACTCAAACTCGCCCTGTATTCCGTTTTTACGGTAGATTCTGTAAAACACCGGGCGCGATGTATTCTCCTGGTTCCAAACAATATAGGCCTGTGTCTGGCTTCCTTCTACACTCGATGATTTGGGTGCCGACGTAAATACGTTGTTGTTAGGGTACGATACGGCATTGGTGGTTAGCGAGGTTAATACTTTATCACTCTTATCCAGTTCGCTTATCTGGTACTCGTAGCTTACACCGGTGCGTGCTATGGTATCTATAAACTGGTAGCACATAGCCAGGGCCGCTGCACGGTCGTAAAAAAAGAAGGCCAGCGAATCCCACCGTGGGGTTTTGTTATACTCCTGCCATAGCCGTAGTATATTATTGGGGTTGGTAAACTCTTTGCCTAATACAAACCGGTAGTTTTTATGATAGTTGTTGGTTAGTTCGCTTTCGCTTACAGGGCAGTTGTAGGTACCCACGCTTTGCCATGTACCACCGGTCTCGCGGCGTTCCAGTTTATACTTCACTGCGCCTTTGGCGTTGGGCTTTTTGGGTGATGCAGGGTCAAACGGATTGAATACGTAGATACCGTTGATACCACCGAAGGCTGCTTTGTTTTGTGCGTTGCTAAACAAAGTGGCAAACACTGCAAGTAATATTATTGCTACTCTTTTCATCTTCTTTGTTTTTTCCTTTCCCTAATAATTAGTTGCATTTCATTTGGTTGCCACAACTGCCGCTGCTGCATCCTACACCATCACTGCCAATATCAAGTCCGCCACCGGTGCTGTAGTTACCATGTATTTCGCCGCTAAAGCATACACCTATACCACCGGTAATACAAGGGCAGTAGAATGGATGGTCGCAATCACTATCGCAGCAGCCTACACCCAGTTCGCCGCTACCGCTAAGTTTCAACTCGGCCGAGCCTGCTATGCTGGCTGCGTTCTTATTAAACTCACCGCTTATCTGCACACCGGCTTTAGCTGCAGCCTCCAGGTGGAAACAACCCACCCCTACCGATGCCCCGGCATACGCTTTTAAGTAAGCGCAGGCGCTGGCATTTAAAGCCAGTGTAGGTGTTTCGGAAAAGTTGAGTGAGGTAATAGCATTGATGCTTATCTCATGCTCTATACCCATGCTTATAAACGGCTTGAAGTTGAGCGAGAACTGCGGCACCTTCGGTATCGGCATCTTAACCCCAAAGGCTCCTGCCACACCGGTATACGCACCGGTTAAGAAAGCCGGTGTAGAATGATCGTACGTAAAGTTAGAGAACATAGAAGATACCGTGGTAGGGAAGGTGCTCACCTTACCGGCAAAGAAGGCCGCACTGGCTTTCTTTATCCAGAAATCAGGTGGGAAGGTCATTTCGCCCGAACCGGCCACGTAGTACTTGCCGCTGCCTATCATCAGCTCCATATCAATCTCGGCATGTTGGTCGCCTATGTCCGAGCCTATGTGCGATGAACCAACAAAAGCCTGTTGCTGAAAATCGTACACAAAGCTCATGTTACCCAGGTCGTTTTGTATACCGGTTACACCTACTTTGTTATTAGGGCTGGCCACTATATCGCCCTTAATAGTCATCGATACCTTTTTCGAACCTTCTTTTATTCCTCCCTCCATGCCAAACATATCACCGGTAAATTCAAAGTTGCTCCAGTTGGTACCCGATACGCTCATAGAGCCATTTACTTTCTCTAACCCACGGTTGCCACCGCTGGTGTATAAAAACTTGTTAGTGGCATCAAAGGTTTGTATTTTGATAGAGCCCGGTGTTTTGCGCAGCTCTACATTAAAAGCATAATTGTTGGGCGAGGTTTTTTCATCTTTCAACACCCCTTTTAATACAAACAGGTTATTGCTGAATGTATATGTATCGCTTGAAGCATGATTAAACTGTATGCCTTTTGTTTTTAAACTAAAGGTGGGCGCCTCCGGCATTTGCAACTGTGTGCCCGATGATGTTTTCTTCCACATCAATTTCATATTGCTGTTATAAGCCAGTGCCGGTATGCCAAAATCAATAGAGCCTATCATGGCAATGTTATCGGCACCCACATCCATACTTCCCGGTGCAAAGGTAGATACGCCGTATATTCCTATTGGCGGTGCTCCGTTCTTTAGTTCCACCTTAGCCTGTTCTGTTTTGCTAAACGACCGTATGCTTTGAATATAGAACTGGTTACTGCCGGTCATACCGGGTAGGTTGCCAAACGATGAACAGTAACTGCTGTTTTGTCCAGGTAATATTATAAATGTCCAGGTACCACCCATGGTACCTTTATCAAAACCAAAGGTACGGGTAGCGTCTGACTTGATAGTAAGTGGCACTATGCCACCCAGTGTCATGCCGTTAAATTCAAACTCGCCGTACATCAGGTCGGTGTATGTCAGGCTCATGTTTTTAAACGGCACCGACACTGCTGTATTGAGCTTGCCTGTTTTCATTATCAGCCCTCCATTGTTAGATAAATACCAATCGCTACTGGTCACATTCCAGTTGCCCAATGGTATTGAAATGTTTTTGTCATTACCCGATACATAACTTGGTCCGCTTTTAGGCGAGAAAGGAAGTTTGCCTACTGGTAGTGCTACATCTTTGGGCGTAACATTATTCAGATTGGTATGCAGTTTAGTATCCAGTGTAAGTATGTCGCCACTGGTTAAGGTAGAGGTGGTTTTATCAGCCTCGGCATTCGGATACCGGCTAAACAAATTAAACCGCAGGTTGCTGCCGCTTACATCTTCTACCGTAAACCCGCCGATGGCACTGGCTGGTTTTGCACCCGAAGAATTGAAAACATCAAATACAGAGTTTGCAGCTCCTTTGGGCCTTGCGCCAAAATAAGTCTTGTTAAATTTAATTCCATCTGCATATGAGGTGGAGTTTATTAAAAGGCTGCCACGTATTACACCGGTAGTTAAAGATACCGGTGCGTTTAATCCACCACTGCCACTACCGGGAACAAGCATAGTTGATTCATCCATGGCTACGCCGCTCCAGCCCTCGGCCAGTACGTTACCCGAAAGCATGCTGTAAACTTTTACCGGGAAACCCAAATTGCTGGTATATACCGGTAAGCTAACAGGTACTGCTTTAGGCTTTCCACTTGGGCCATTGCTGTTGCCGGCTTTTAGCTCAATGTTTAAAAAATCCAGCACGGAGTTCTCGGTGCCGCTTATTATTTCGTTTTTAGGCAGGTCTATAACCCGGCCCGACAGTTTAATATTACCGTTTAAAGGGAAAGCTATATCCGTTGCTTCTATTTTGAAGCCGAGCAGGGTGGCAATATCAAGTGCACACTCTTTAAGTTCAAAATCTTTTACATAAGTGGTAAACACCGGCGATAGTTTGTATTTGCTGCCGGCGCCGCTGGTGTAAGACAAAATAATTTTATCGCCAATAAAGTTCTGTTTGGTGGCGCGTATTATTACGTCTTTTTTCAAAGGTACCCCTACCAGGTTGTAGCTGCCAGATGCGTCGGTGGTGGTTTCAATTGGTATACCACCGGTAAACTGAGGGTCTACATATACCCTGGCACCGGCTACAGGCACTCCGGCTTTTTTTACCACGCCATTAAACACTCCGCCTCTTTCAAGCTGCACATCTACATTGCACCAGCCTTCATAAAATTGCGGGTTGCTGTGCACATTTACCAGTTTGGGTACGTAAGGCACACCGGTTGCATCTGCACCAAAGGCAATAAATTTAAAATCGGTGGCGCTGCTCCTAAACTGGCAATTGGGGGCAATATTGATTTTTAATAGCGGTTTGTCAGGAGCCTGCTTTACCGACAGCCCTTTAAAGTTCTTTACATTGGCTTCTATCAGTATAGCGCCCTGCCGCGGTATAAGAGTATTGGTATTTTTGTCGTACATCATAAAGCCGATATCATGCATGCGTTCGCGCACTTTTACTACCAGCATATCGTTATGGCTTTGTTTAATAGTTACCTCAAATGAGTCGGGCAGAAATGCATCCTGGTTTTCGGGGTATACATAAAGTTTTACTTTACCTGTAGGGCAAAGGGCAGTTGCAATCTGATCGCAACTATAATAACCGTTGGACTTGGTTCCGCAGTTATCGGGGCTGGTCTCTGTCCAGCTATAAGCATTGCCTACAATTACTTTAGCGGGAACTCCCTGCTCATTATCCTCACGCTGCACTTTAACCTGCACCTCTATTGGCAGGCGTAAATCTATATATACCGGAAACTGCTGTCCTTTTAATAAAGGCGCCCCACCGGCTACTTTTATCACCTCGGTTAAGAAGCCGTTTTTCTCTACCCATAATACGTAGTGATAGTTAGATCCCCATATACTTTTTGTGGGTACATTATCAAACACAAACCGCCCGTCAGAACCCGTTATATGGGTAGAATACAATTTGTATTTAGCGCTTGTTTGAACGTAGTCGAGCCCAAGGTAGGCGTACGCATCGCTTTGGTTACCATCAAAACAGCAACTCATAAGCGCGGGTATAATGGTATTTGTCCAGTTCTCCTCAGCATCGGTGTATCGCAGCAGGTAAACCTTTGCACCTTCCAGTGTGGTAAAGCCCATGTTTGATTTTGGATGCACTACCCCACGTATAGTAGGCTTTAGTGCCGTAGCCGTTACATCGCCGGCCATGGTTAACGCCACCGGAAACTGTTCGGAGTTAAACTGCTTAAACCCGGTAGCATCCATACCTACATTAAACGTGTAATCCTTAGGGTACTCAGTTATATAGTTATTGGTAGATAGCTCATCGGGTTGCACATGCACAAAGTATGGCCAGTCGGTATAACCGGTAGTAAGCGAGTTGCCGGCACCTACCAGGCGGTTAAAACTGAATTTGCCATTGGCATCGGTAGTGGTTTCAGCTATTACACGGTACTCGTAATTGTCTTTGTCATAAATTTTGGGTACGGTAACTGTGCTGGCTTGTCCTTCGTCACCGGGTACATAATCATCTATCCAGCCATCCCACCGGCACAGGTACACACGCTGGTTGGCAATAGGTTTTGGTGTAGCGGCATCGTCGCGCAGCACGCCCGATAAGCGGGCCTCGCGCACATTGCAGCTAAGTGTGCCTACTTCGTATTCGTAGCCGCCATCTATTACAAAACTGTTATCGGGGCTAAAGTAGTATGGGTTATCTACCACTACACGCAGCACGCGGTAGTACTCGCCACCCCAAAAACCGAACGAACCCAGCAGCGTACTGTTTTTAGCCGAGTCCGAAAAAATATTTACATCAAACTTAAAGTTACCATTCTCATCGGTTGTCGTTACATCCATTAGTTCCGAGCCAAACGAGGGTACTATTTTTTCGGTGCCATCGGCCTGCTTTTTAGTTATATAGGCCATCAGCTTTACCTTGGTATTGGCTATTGGCTTATCGGCTTTATCGTTCTGCTTATCGTTTGGGTTTTTCTGCATAGCCCAATGTGATACCAACCTGCCCGATAGCTGCGAGCTGATAAGCATTTTAGGTATTATAGTAGTGCTTCGGGTAAGGCAACCGCTGTTGTATTGTTTTTCGTAATCGCTGCTGGCCTGAAAAGTAAAATCATTAAAGTTGAGTGTGCAGGTATTAGATGTTCCATCGGTGCTGCGAAACTCCTGCGGCAGCATTACCATTTCACTTCTGCCATCTATTGTAGCATACAAATACAGTTTATCATTAGCAGGGTTATTAGGGTCATTTACTACCAGGTCTTCAAACGTTGTAGTTATGTTTGTTTTGGTTTTCTTTTTGGCTACTACGGCATACTTGGTACACCACCCCGGCCAAAAACACAGGTTCAGTTCCTCGTTATTTGCAAAATCACTTGTTCCTTCGTTTGCCGGAAAGTTATACGTAGGGTAGCGTTTCTCGCGCAGCACATACAGCGTTATATTTTTCGATAAAGGATCTACCGGTTGTGTTTTGTTGTAATAATCTTTCTTAGGCAGCTCTTTAAATTTCACTTTTAGCTTAAACGATTTTACCCGTGCGTGAAAATTCTTTTCTACCGATGTGCCACCTTCCAGTATTACATATTCATCGGGGTTGTTTATATATAGGTTGCTCTGCGGGCCCAGTGTAACCTTTAAAGCTTTATGGTAGTTATATGTTTTGCCCTGCGCAGTAGCCTCATATACCTTGCCCAGCACTTCATCAGTACTAAATTCAAAGCGGCCGTTTTCATCAGTAAACGCTATGCCCACCAATTCTCCTGCATCCTGAAAATACGGGCTTCCGCCGCTTGCCTGGCTTGCTTTTATTAAATCGGTGCCATCCATAGCCACTACCGGGTTGTTGCCTTCTTTTACCAATATTGCTTTATAAAAAGCTACTATACTGTTTTTATAAGGCAGGGTACCTTTGGTGCTTACAGCTAACCCTGTAGTATTTAGGGTGGTGCCAATCTGGCCGCTGCCGGGCGAGTTTGGAATGTTGATGCCTTGTCCTCCGCTTACAATGCTTGAGGAAGAATTACTCCAGCTACTCACCGCAGGCAGGTTGTAGCAATATTCTATTTTGCCGCTCACCTTATACTTGCCATAATTCTTCTTTACTTTAAAAGTCCACTTATCGCTGTAGTGTTTCACCACACCGTTTTGCACATATTTTACTTCCCAGGCATACGTTTCACCGGGCACAAAGTCAGATAGCTTGGTATAGTTATACGCAGTGCCAATTACAGCTTTGGTTACTACCTGAGAGTCTATACCAAGTGCCTGTGCCGGCGATTGCCCGGCAGATATATGCGCTATGCGCAAAGTGTAGACTAACGGAGCACCCGTATTGGTGGTCACCGGTGCGGGTTTCCATTCAAATTTATAATGGTCGGCTACAGAGGATGTGTTAGATGAAAGCACCGCA
>DATGXP010000239.1:0-2005 GCA_035298845.1 Chitinophagales bacterium | reverse complement strand
GGGTTTGAAACCGGCGGCGCATCGCTGTATAGCTTAACCCGCCATATAGATAAGTTGCTGCCCCTGTTGCACGAAATTTTCGAAGATTCAGTTTTTCCGCAGAATGAACTGGAGACAATTATCAATAACCGCAAGCAGCGCCTGTCGGTAGATTTAAAGAAGAACGATTTTGTAGCCAACCGTAAGTTTGTAACGGCGCTTTTTGGTACTAAGCATCCCTATGGCCGTATAACTGAGCCAACTGATTTCGACAATATTACTACACAAGACCTTAAGGCATTTTATAAAAAGCATTACGATGCAGATACACTTACCATTATAGTATCGGGCAAATTCGATAATGATAGCCTGGTTAAAAAGCTGAACGAAAGCTTTGGCACCAAGCCAAAAACCGGAACCCGCGCCACTATGAGTATGGCGCATAAAATTGAGTCATCTGACCAATTGGTGCATCACATCGAAAAGAACGACTCGGTGCAGAGCGCTATCATGATTGGCAACCTGAGCATCAACAAAACACATCCCGATTTCTTAAGGCTATCTGTACTTAACACTGTGTTTGGCGGTTACTTCGGTTCGCGCCTGATGAGCAATATACGCGAAGAGAAGGGCTACACATATGGTATCCACTCTACCTTTGCGTCGTACCCGCACGGCGGTTTTATCGAGATTTCGTCAGAGGTAGGCAAAGATGTGCGCGAAGTCACCATGAACGAAATTAAGTATGAGATTAACGTATTGCGCACAGAACTGATACCGGCCGATGAACTGCAGGTAGTGAAGAACTATATGAGCGGTAAAATACTTCGTAGTATAGATGGCCCGATGAAATTTTCGGAGACACTAAAAGGCCTGCTTATCTATAAGCAGGATGTAGGCTATATACAGGAGTTATTAAAAACTGTTCGCGTAGTTACTGCCGAAGAGTTATTGGAACTTGCCAATAAGTATTTCGACTACGATAAAATGTATAAGGTTACAGTAGGCTAAAGAACGGATAGAATTGAATTCAATATTCTTTACTACCTTTATGCCTATGGGTCGCTCACTAATTATACTATTTGTGCTTTCACTAACTGGTTTATGTGTCAGTGCGCAAAGCACCGATAGCACTTACCGCGAGCCCCGGTACGATTCTTACCAGATATACCTAAAACAACCTGCTAAAGAAGTGCACCAGCTTCTATACGAAAAGGATTGCACGCCCATCAATGGTAGAATATCGGAGGACAATAAGAAGAAATTGATAATAGAAGGCTATGAACCCGGCAATAAGGTTCACATAAAGGTAACCTATATAGATGGGACCGAGGACGAGTTTGTCCGCAGTCCCTGCTATATCGATCCGGTTATCTTATAGCTTAACCAGTTTCTTGGTAATAGAGTTTTGCTCAGAGCTAACCTTTAGCCAGTATACACCTTTTGCAAACTCTTCAGCAATTACAGATTTCGATTCGGTAATCACAGACTTGTAAACCAGGCGGCCGTTGTTATCCAGTACCTCCAGCTTAGCGCCAAACAGGTCATTACCTGCTTCTATGGTCCAGTTGCCGGTGTTAAGCGGGTTAGGGTAAATGCTAAGTTCATCTTGTAAGGCAACTACATCAATAGCTGTTCTTACAATTGGAAGTGAATATGCTGAGCAGCCATTAGCACCGGTAACACGCACGGTGTAGCTTCCTGTTTGTGTCATTACATAAGTAGGGTTGGTAGCTCCGTCTATCTCCTGGCCATTAAAGTACCACTGGTAGCTTACCGCATTATAGGCAGTCAAGCTATCGCCGCTAACGCTTATGCCAACTGATGGTGCAGGCAGTACAGAAATAGCAAGGTGGTTCGATTCTGCTGTGCAGTTGTTGTTATCGGTTACAGTTACATAGTAGTTGCCTGCCTGCTTTACAGTAATACATTGTGTAACGTTGCCCAGGTTCCAAAGATAGGTATAACCTGTAGGCGCGCATATCTCAGCGCTATCCAGCTGGCAGAAAGATGTTTGGTCGGCAGT
>DATGXP010000238.1:0-2100 GCA_035298845.1 Chitinophagales bacterium | reverse complement strand
ATTTGATATTGATGATACAGGAAATGATTAATAAAGATCTGATACCTGTTATTTATGAACACGGTGGTGTAGGAGCCAGCGGCGACCTGGTGCAACTGGCGCACATGGCGCTGGCTATTATAGGGGAAGGCGAAATTCATTTTGAAGGTAAGGTTTATGATGCAACCGAAATTTTGCAAGCCCACAATCTCACACCGTTTGCTATTCGGCTTCGCGAAGGTCTTGCCCTTATGAATGGTACATCTTGCATGACAGGTATCGGATTGGTAAATCTTATAGAGGCAAAGCGACTGCTTAACTGGTCTACTTTGCTTTCTATTACTATTAACGAAGTTTTTGAAGCATTCGATGACCATATATCAGCCCCTCTTAACGCTGTAAAACTTCATACCGGTCAGAATAAAGTGGCTGAAGCTATGCGGGCTGTTATTGCTGATAGTGTATTAATGCGCAACCGTCATGAGCATTTATACACGGATACTACTGAAACTCATTTTAAGGAAAAAGTACAGGAGTATTATTCACTTCGGTGCATGCCGCAGATACTGGGGCCGGTGTATGATACAATCATTCATGCAGAAAAAATATTGACTGACGAATTAAACTCGGTAAGCGATAACCCGGTAGTTGATGATAAAGAAAAAGATGTGTTTCATGGTGGAAATTTTCATGGCGATTACGTAGGCCTTGAAATGGATAAACTGAAAATTGCTATTACAAAGCTATCGATGCTTGCTGATAGGCAACTGAATTACCTATTGAACGATAAACTAAATGGCAAGCTTCCTCCGTTTATAAATAAAGGTATTATAGGGCTTAACTTTGGCATACAGGGTATTCAGTACACGGCTACATCTACCGTGGCTGAAAATCAGGCATTATCAACGCCTGTTTATATTCACAGCATACCAAGCAACAACGATAATCAGGATATTGTAAGCATGGGCAGCAATGCGGCACTTATGGCAGCCCGTGTAATAGAGAATACCTTTGAAGTGATGGCGGTGCATACTTTGGCTATAGTGGAGGCTATAGACTGCCTGCAGAAATCAGAGAAGCTATCTGCCAAGGCCAAAGAGATGTATAAAGGGATTAGAGGTGTATCTTCTAAAATTGAAGCCGATGTGCCGAGTTTTAAAAAGCTCAGGAGCATTAAAGAGTATTTGAAGAACAACAACCCGCAGGTAATTTAAATTAAGGGAGATGTCTATAGACCAAAATAATAACACCGCTCAGCGCTATGCTCTTGTAACGGGCGGCTCACGTGGCATTGGCCGCGCTATATGCCTTAAGTTGGCTGAGCAAGGCTATGCAGTACTTGTAAACTTTCAGCGCAATGAGGCAGAAGCTGACAAAACCGTAGCTCTTATAGCGGACGCAGGTGGCCAGGCTACCGCTCTTAAGTTTGATGTGGGGAATAAAGACGAGGTGCAGGATGTTCTTGGTGGATGGATTGATGCTAACAAAGACAAACCCATTGAGGTGTTAGTAAACAATGCCGGTATACGTAAAGATTTTTTGCTAATGATGATGGCCGAAAGCGATTGGCACGATGTGCTGCGCACCAATCTCGATTCGTTTTACTATATTACCAAACTGGTTATTCCGGGTATGATGTTTAAGCGCTTTGGCCGCATTATCAATGTAGTTTCGCTTTCGGGTATTAAAGGCTTGCCGGGCCAGACCAATTACGCAGCCTCTAAGGCTGGTGTAATTGCTGCGTCTAAATCACTTGCTCAGGAAATAGGCCGCAAGGGTATTACTGTAAATTGTGTAGCACCCGGCTTTATTAAAACCGAAATGACAGAAGGTATAGAAGAATCACAATTCCGTTCTATAATTCCTGTGCAGCGTTTTGGTGAAGCGGATGAGGTGGCCGATACAGTTGTTTTTCTGGCTTCAAAAGGCGCATCATACATTACCGGTGAGGTTATTAATGTAAACGGCGGCCTTTATACATAAACGCTGCATTCGCTTTAACGAATAACGGCGATGATTTATTCTGAAATCCCGGGGATTGCGTTTTGAATTTATCCGGGTAATTATTTGCTACAATCAGCGTAATCAATGACAAAGTCAGTCAATATTATTGGTGCAGGT
>DATGXP010000237.1:0-2308 GCA_035298845.1 Chitinophagales bacterium | reverse complement strand
AATAAGGCCACGTTCTGGCTCTTATCGCCATAAGTTATCCAACGGCCTGCATCGCTATATTGTGGCGCGGTAATAAACTGTACGCCTTTGGTGGTTTCATCGTACTTGTAGTTCCAGCCGTAAGGATTACCAATACCGCGTACGTTTATACCGTTGGGAATGTAGCCGTTAGACAGATCGAGGAATTGATTAAGTGTAGTTGGTGAATCGAAAGCACGGTTATACGTAATACGCAGGCTGTGTGTAGGGGCTACCTTAAACACTATGGCCGCACGCGGACTGGCAGCTGCATTTTTAATAATGCTATTATAATCTACCCGTATGGCAGCTACCAATTTAAGCCAGCTAAGAGGTTCGTAATCTCCCTGCACATAACCGCCAAACTGATTTACGTTATCGCGGGTATCGAAACGACCATTGATGGTACCCTCCGTGTTGGGACGGGTAAACAATCCATCTACACCATAAATAAGTCGCAGTTTTTCGACAGGTGTATGCGAATACTGTACCTGCACCACGTGTAGTTTACTCTTATCTACAAGTAATTGTACCTGGTAAGGATTTTCGCTGCTGTAGCCATTGCGTGCCGAGGCCGAAAGCTGTGGAATAAGAAATGTATTGCCGGCATCGCTGCTATTTACAAAGTATTGTAAAAACAGGTTTTTCCATTTAAAGCGGGTTTGGAAATACCAGTAAATCCAGCCACGGCCTCCTGCCCCACCCTGGGCGGCACCCAGTCCGGTAAGTTCTACGTTGCGTGTGCCGGCAAGGCCGCCATTTATGGTTATGGTGATATCTTCTATAGGCCTGATATCTATACGCCCATCGAAGGTATATTTGCGAATGGAGAAATCTTTGGTAAACCGGCGGACGTCAAGGTGTGCCGAATCGAGAATGGAAACGCCTGCCGAGTCGCGGTAGAAACTTCTTATAGTATCCGGAATAAACACCTGCCCATTGCGCGCGCTACCAAACAAAAGACTATCGCCCCCATACTCTACATCGGGATTAGGATGATACTTGCTGTCGTAAGGTTCGCGCGGGTCGTAATTGGGATAGTCCTGCGCCTGGAAATAGCTGCCCGAAACCTTATATCCAAACTTACCATTGAACAACTTACCTGAGTGGCGAATTTCGGGATTAATAATATTGCCTGAAATGTTGCTACCGTTGTAATCTGCCAGTGTTTTTCCAAACTCATCTTTTGTCTTGTTATCAAGCACTGTAAAGCCGCTTGTCATGGCTACAGTGGTCATAAATTTCTTTTCCTGATCGAGCGGCGATTTGGTAATTATATGTACCACACCCGATGTAGCGTTAGGGCCATATAGCGCCGAAGCAGGACCACGCACTACTTCTATTTTATCAAAATCGAGGTTGCTGGTAGGTACCAACTGGTAAGCGTTGATACGCAGAGATGGCACTGCGCCAATACGGTTATCTACTACATTGAGCACCGAGCCTGAGAAGATATTATTGAAACCACGGATTACCACGTTGGACGATACAAGGCCTGTGCGCATTATATCTACACCCGGCGTATTCTTTAGCTGCTCTACCGGTGTAGTGGTTATGGTGCGCTCCATTTTTTCCTGCCCTATAACCGATATAGAGGCCGGAGCATCTAATACCTTTTCATTTCTTTTAGAAGCTGATACCACTACCTGGTTGAGGCCGATGCCGCTGACAGTCATGTTTACATTTACCACATAGTTACCCTGGTTAGGGTTGATAGCTATCTCCTTGTCCTCTAAACCCACAAAGCTTATCACCAGCGTTTTGGCATCTTTAGGCACAGTGATAGTGTAATTGCCGGCATCGTCGGTAGAGGTACCAAGGCTGGTACCTTTAACACGTACGGTAGCCCCCGGCAGCGATTGTTTTTTATCATCCTGCACATTGCCGCTAATGGTAATATCCTGCGCAATAACAAAGGCCGATATAAAAAAGAACAGGGTGCTTAGTAAAAGTCTATGCTTCATAAATGGGATTTAGGGTTCGTAATTTAAGAGCGATGGTTTGGGTTTAATGGTTCAATTGGATGGTAATATAGGAAATTTCGGAAAAGACAAAATGAACATACAACCATGTCTTTTGTTTGTAAACATCATATCTCTTCCTACCTTCATTTACAATGGCAAACATGAAGGCCCGTCTATTCCTGATACTGTGCATGGTACTAAGCATGACACTAAGCGCACAAACCCGCAAAGTAAAGGTTGTGACCAACTACGGCACTATAGTTATTGCCCTATACGACGGCACACCTAAACACCGCGATAATTTTATAAAGCTGGCCAATGAACAC
>DATGXP010000236.1:0-1624 GCA_035298845.1 Chitinophagales bacterium | reverse complement strand
CCCGGGCTGGTAGTTGTATTGGTAAAATGTGTTTCGGTACCAAAGCAGCTGGTATCTGCTACAAAATTTGCTACCAGTGGCACCGTATTAGCGGGCACTACTACCTGCTGTGTAATATGGCAGGTGGTGGTAAACAGGTTAAAAAAACTATTATGGCAATATGCCACTATCGTCATAGTAACGGTATAGGTACCCGGGCCCGGAAACTGGTGGCAGGGGTTCTCGCCACTGGCGGTGGTACCATCACCAAAATTCCAGTCTATGCTTACTACTTCATCGCAGTCGCTTATATAGTTACCGCACACTTGCCAGCAGTTGCACCAGGGCGAATAGGTCATGGTAAACCATGAGCCGGTACAGCCATTGGCCTGCGCGGTTCCGCAGCCCAGCAGGTACAACACCGGGAGTAAAAAAACAATTTTGCGTAAAGCAGCTTTCATGCTGCGGGGGATTTATTTGAGTGATAAAATCTTACTATTCACACAAACTCTTACTGCGCACTTCTCTACGGTTTTCTACAATACTTTTAGCATCCGGTTTGGCCACATTTGGCGGATACACGCCTTGCTCCACCGGTTCTGTACGGCCCTTCTCAATTTTTCTTCCCGTGGTTTGAAAGGCAGCTACTGTTAACACAGCATCCTTACCCATGCATTTATTGTTCCCGTTTAAATCTGTTTTCATCAGCAGTATGTCAAAACTTTCGGCCCCCTTGCTTCCTGTGCAGCCCAGGGTTACTATACCGCTTTTAAGCAGCGCCAGTTTACTCGGGTATTCTTCATTTGCACCACCATAGGCTTTTGCCCACTGCACATTTCCTTTAGCATCTGTTTTAAATGTAAGGGCATCGCTTATTCCGCTGCCAAAGCTGTAGCTCATAGCCGAAACCAGCAACCCGCCATCGGGAGTCTGCAGCATATCTGCCACCGATTCAAATTTGGGCCCGCCGTATGTTTTTGCCCACTGCATATTGCCATCCTTATCCAGGCACATTACAAATACATCTATGTTGGTGGGCGATATATCTGTATTGCCAGTTAGTAGTATTCCCCCATCCGGTTTTTCGGCCACTGTATAGCCCATGGCTATTTTGCCTGCAGAGTATTCCTTTGCCCATAGCAGGTCACCGTTTGCAGATACTTTCATTAGCAATACATTGCGCACATCGTCCAGGTTAACCTGCCGCGCGGGCCGCTCTATCTTTTTGTCTGTTTTACCTACCTTGGCAATATTGCCGCAAACCAGGTACGAGCCATCTTTTAATACCGCCACCGATGTAGCCGTGCCCGAAACATTATCCTGTCCGTATATAAAGGCCCGGCTCCATATCTTGTTTCCATTGGCATCTACTTTAAGCAGGTAAGCGCTTTGGTCTTCGCTGCGCATGGTAAAAAATGCACTGCTTACTACGCTCATCTTTTTTACCATGCCGGCTATAATAACAGCCCGGTCGGGCGTTTGCTGCATGGTAAAACCTTCGGTTTCGTTACCTCCTTCGTCAAATATTTTTTTCCATTTCAAATTCCCATTGGCATCGGTGCGTAGCAGGGTAAGGTTTTCGCCCTCCTGCTTATTTGGCTGGTATTTTTCGGCGGTAAACAACAAATCTCCGCCCTGCAGTGGC
>DATGXP010000235.1:0-1569 GCA_035298845.1 Chitinophagales bacterium | reverse complement strand
CCATGTATGAAAAGAAGAAAAAGGGCAAGCCCCTATCGGCCAAAGAACAAACTATGATGCAGCGATACCAGCTGGGCAGCTATGCGGTATATGGCAAGTTATTGCTGAAGATGCTGGAGGCATAAACCCCTGATATGGATATACGTTTTGTATGCGAGTTTGAATTAGAAGAAAGCATGAAAAGGCAGATAGCTGAATTGCTTGCTGCATGTTTTCCCGAAATAGATTATGACGGCAGGCCAAGGCATTACTTTAAGCAACTGCCGCATTACCGCCTGCTGCTAATCAATGACAGCAAATTGATAGGGCAGATGGGCATAGACTACCGGGTAATGAGCCTGAATAAAAAGCCTGTAACCGTATTAGGCGTTGCCGATTTGACAATACACCCCGGTTACCAGGGCAAAGGCTATGGTACGCAACTAATGCAGAAGTTTATAGACCTGGCAACCAGCCACTCATACAATATAGATTTTCTGTTTCTGGTTACCGATAAGCCCGGCTTTTACCAAAGGCTTGGCTTTGTAAAAACAAGTCCTGCCGTAACGTGGATGAAAATACACAAAGGCGAAACCCATAGCATCGGCAATGAGCGTATAAACGACAGTTACCTGATGTATAAAAGTATTAGCGGTAAGCCATGGGAAGATGGTAGCCTGGATATGATGGGGTATTGGTACTAGCCCTTCATCCCAAACTCTTCTCTCAAAAATCTGGCGGTGTGGCTTTCTTTATTAACGGCGACCTCCTCTGGTGTACCGGTAGCTATTACGCGCCCTCCGCGGAAACCACCTTCGGGGCCGATGTCTATAACATGGTCGGCTACTTTGATTACATCCAGGTTGTGCTCTATCACCAATACGGTATTACCTTTTTCTACCAGGCGGTTTAATACATCGAGCAACACACGGATATCTTCGAAGTGCAAACCGGTAGTAGGCTCATCGAGTATGTAAAAAGTTTTACCGGTGTCTTTTTTCGAAAGTTCGGCCGATAGCTTTACACGTTGTGCCTCTCCACCCGAAAGCGTAGTAGATGATTGCCCCAATCGTAAATAACCAAGGCCCACATCGTTGAGTGTGCGCAGCTTAGGGAATATAGAAGGTATGCTTTCGAAAAACTCCAGCGAGTCTTCTACCGTCATGTTCAGCACATCGCTGATAGATTTACCTTTGTAGCGCACTTCCAGCGTTTCGCGGTTATAGCGCTTGCCCATGCACTTTTCGCACTGTACTTCTACATCGGGCAAAAAGTTCATTTCTATAATTTTCATACCGCCGCCACCGCATTCTTCGCACCGTCCACCTTTTACGTTAAAGGAGAAACGGCCCGCCTGGTAGCCGCGTATTTTAGCTTCCGGCAACTGTGCAAACAGTTTCCGTATTTCATCAAACACCTTAATGTAAGTAACGGGGTTACTACGCGGTGTGCGGCCAATAGGTGATTGGTCAATTTCAATTACTTTATCAATGTGTTCAAGTCCTTTAACCGTTTTGTATTCAAGCGCTGTTCCCTTTGATCCAAAAGCATGATGAGAAAGTATTGGGTACAGCGTTTCATTGATCAAAG
>DATGXP010000234.1:0-6856 GCA_035298845.1 Chitinophagales bacterium | reverse complement strand
ATGTAACGCTTCTCTATCTGGTAATTGTCAACCGTTCCATTCAGCAGTTTCTGAAAAAGGCTTAAAGCATACGGAATATCTTCCGGGTATGTAAACTTATTGAAGTGGGCTCCATCTAACTCCTGCCTGGTGTATCCCACCATGTTACAAAAAGCTGCATTCGCTTCAGTAAGGTAACCATCTACTGTACCCCACACAATCCCTAAACTGGGATTATCAATCACCATGCGCCCTTGCTCTTCTTTTTCGTGAACCATATTGTGAAACAAATCTTCCTTTGGGTTTTAAACGGTGCGCTATAGTGGCAACACCGCAAAAATAGAATTTAGCTAGTTTAAGTAGCTATATGAAAATACAAATTACACAATGCGCAGTATGTTAGAACGACTTTTTTAAGAAAACGTTAAAAAGATAATGTCAAATGAGTTTCTATACCCATAAAGCAGAAGGGCAATGAATGCGATTCATTGCCCTTCAAAAAAAATTCCTGTATAAACTTAGGCCCGGCGAATGTTAGCCGACATGTTGTTGTTATTGTTCATTTGCTTCTCGGCGCCCGTAAGCAACTCTTCAAATATTTCTACCTTTTGCTCAAGTTTGCGGTAGGTAGAAATAAACTCATAGTAGCTCTTGTTTCCATAGCGCTCTATAGTTTCCTCAGTAATAGGCACATCAGTAGCTATCAAAAACGGCAACTCCACTTTCATTACATCGCAAAAGCGCTTAAGCGTTTCCAATCTCGCATTACTTGCACCTTGCTCAAGGCAGCTGTAGGCTTGCTGGGTAATGTTCATGGAAGAGGCTATTGCAGTTTGTTTCCAACCGCGCACTTCGCGTATCTTTCTGATTCTGGAGGCAATGGTCATAGTTTATAAATTTTGGGTTTGTGGAATAAATGGTTGCGCTTGTGTATTACCAATCTGATGCCGTTTACTAACACAATATTCACATTTTATGTAAAATACTACAAATCAAACCATTAAACATATGCACTACATTCTCATAACATGTATAATAAACCCAAAACCCTACCGTTTTGAAAATGTTTATTTTCAAAACGGTAGGGTTCACAAGTTTATTATTGTAGAATACAAGAATAAAAACAGGTCTGGTATGAAGTTTTACCAGTCCAATATGGTTTTTAACCAGCTGCCTACTTTAAATACTTAAAGCTACGGCCAGGGTAATATGCCATAGGGCCCAACTCCTCTTCTATTCTCAGCAATTGGTTGTACTTAGCTATTCTATCGGTACGCGAGGCCGAACCGGTTTTAATTTGTCCGCAATTAAGCGCCACTGCCAGGTCGGCTATGGTTACATCCTCGGTTTCGCCGCTGCGGTGGCTCATTACAGATGTATAAGAATTACGGTGCGCCAGGTTTACCGCGTTAATAGTTTCGGTTAGCGAGCCTATCTGGTTCACTTTTACCAAAATCGAGTTTGCCGTTTGGGTATCTATACCTTGTTGCAGGCGCTTTACGTTGGTCACAAACAAATCATCGCCCACCAGTTGCACTTTGCTGCCTACTTTTTCAGTTAATAGTTTCCAGCCTTTCCAGTCATCTTCGGCCATACCATCTTCTATGCTAAGTATAGGGTATTTTTTGCACCAGGTAGCCCAGTATTCTACCATCTCTTCGCTCTTCAGTTTTTTACCACTGCTTTTGTGAAAGTGGTAAACCTTCGCCTTTTCATCGTAAAACTCGGTGCTGGCAGCATCCATAGCTATATAAATATCCTTGCCCGGTTTGTAACCGGCAGCCTCAATAGCCGCCAGTACAGTCTCTATGGCTTCTTCATTGCTGCCTATCTCTGGCGCAAAACCACCCTCATCGCCTACATTGGTAGAGTATTTCTTCTTTTTAAGTACAGACTTAAGGTTATGAAACACCTCTACACCCATACGCAATGCCTGGCTGAAAGAATCGGCACCTACCGGCATAATCATAAACTCCTGAAAATCTATTTTGTTATCGGCATGTGCACCGCCGTTCAAAATATTCATCATAGGTATAGGCAATGTATTGGCATTTACACCACCTACATAGCGGTATAGCGGCATACCCAATTCCTCGGCGGCAGCTCTTGCTACTGCCATAGAAACCGCCAGTATAGCATTGGCGCCCAGTTTAGCTTTGTTAGGTGTGCCATCTACCAAAAGCATTATCTGGTCTATAGCATTTTGCTCAAACACGCTGAGGCCTTCTACTTCTTTAGCTATGGTGGTGTTAATGTGGTTTACTGCCTTTAAAACCCCTTTGCCCATGTATTTTTTCTTGTCGCCATCGCGCAATTCTACCGCTTCGTGCTTACCGGTGCTGGCACCCGATGGCACAATAGCACGGCCAAGCGTACCATTGGTGGTTATTACATCTACCTCTACGGTTGGGTTTCCTCTACTATCAAGTACCTGCCTTGCGTGTATTTTTTGAATTTGAGCCATGTTGAAATGTTTTGTGTTTGATTATTGATTGATGGTGTAATACAAAAACTATCTATAGTTACTGTTTCAATTCGTATTTAATACTCTTTTGCATTCCCGAGTTTCCTGCAGCCTTCACTATTACATAAATCTCCTGCGCGCCATTACTATTAGAGTCCGCCAAAAATGTTTCGGCGATATATCCTTCCCTTACCCCTTTTTGCACGGTATCTGTTTTATTATCGGCACCGCGGCGCAATATGGCGTATTCGCCTTTGGCTGCCGAGCCGCCAAAGCCTACCACATCATACACCAGCGTATCGTTCACGTTCAGTGTTTTGTGAAACTCATACGAGCTTTCAAGGCCTAATTGCAGAGTAGTATCCATGGCGATTGCCAGCGAATCGAAATTGCCGAGAACGGGTGTTTTATCTTTATTAGATGTGCAGGCAGATAAACCACAGATGACAGACAATAGATAAAACAGCCTTTTCATTCTATGGTTAGTTTGATTTCATATCTGCCACAAACTGGTCGAATAAGTAGCGTGAATCGTGCGGGCCCGGTGAACTCTCAGGGTGGTACTGCACGCTGAATGCCTTTTTGCCCTTAATGCGGATACCTTCTATGGTGTTATCGTTCAGGTTTACGTGGGTTATTTCTACCGTCTTCGATTTTTCGATAGCATCGCGCGAAACCTCAAAACCGTGATTTTGCGAGGTTATTTCGCTTAAACCGGTAACCAGGTTTTTTACAGGGTGGTTGCAACCGCGGTGGCCGTGGTGCATTTTATAAGTAGGTATATCGTTGGCCAGGGCAAGCAATTGGTGGCCTAAGCAAATACCAAACAGCGGCTTGCCGGCTTCCTGTATATCGCGCACTGTTTTAATAGCATAATCCATAGGTGCCGGGTCGCCGGGGCCATTAGATATAAAGTAACCATCTGGGTTAAACTTCTGCATCTCGGCAAAAGGGGTCTTAGCGCTAAACACCTTGGCGTAAATACCGCGGTCGGTCATACACTTTAGTATGTTCTCTTTAATACCACAGTCGAGCACGGCTACTTTAAGCGCAGCATCCTCTTTACCGTAATAGTAAGGCTCTTTGGTAGTCACGCTTACGGCAAGGTCCAGACCATCCATATTGGGTGCGTCGGCCAGTTTCTTTTTCAATACTTCTATATCAGTCGTTTCTGAGCTGATAATACAGTTCATGGCTCCCTTTTGGCGCACATGTATCGTAAGTGCCCGGGTGTCTACATCGCTAATGCCCACCAGGTTGTTTTTCTCAAAATACTCCTGCAACGAGCTTTCGCCGCTAAGGCGCGAAAAGTTATTGCCCGAATACTTCTTGCATATCATGCCCGATATCTTCACACTTTTCGACTCTACCTCATCGGCACTAACCCCATAGTTGCCTATGTGGTCGGTGGTCATTATGATAGTTTGGCCAAAGTAACTAGGGTCGGTAAAAATTTCCTGGTAGCCGGTCATACCTGTGTTAAAACAGATTTCGCCAACCGAAGTGCCAATTTTGCCCAGCGATTTACCGTGAAATAGGGTGCCGTCGGCTAAAAGCAGAACGGCAGGAACAGAAGAGAAAGTTTTTGTCATCGAATTGATTATTCGAGGTGCGAATATAACCGTCTGTAACTATGATTGGTGTGATTTTATACCAAAATGATTATTGTGGAAAAAAAGTGGGTTACCAGTAATGCCACGAATGCACGAATAGTAATGAATAGCAGAACACAATCTCTATTGTATTTTGTACCTATTCGTGAATTCGTGGCATATTGCAGCCCAATGAATTTTAACCCCAACACGTGGCAACGCGAAGCCGAAAAGAAAAAGAAGGAAAACAAGCAGTTTCTGGATAAGGCCAAGCGTATGCGTGGTATAGAAAAAAAGCTGCCCGACCTGCACGATGAGGCGTTTAGTAAGATAGATTGCCTTAACTGCGCCAATTGCTGCAAAACCATATCGCCACGCTTTAAATCGCCGGACCTGGTGCGTATATCTAAATACCTGGGCATGAAACAGGGTGATATGATAGACAAATACCTGCGACTGGATGAGGATGGCGACTATGTGGTAAAGAAATCACCCTGCCCGTTTTTGGGCAGCGATAACTATTGCAGCATTTACGAGGCCCGCCCGCGCGATTGCGAAAAATACCCCTACACCGATAGCGGCGAGTTTTTTGAATATACCAATACTACCCACCTTAACTCTACTACCTGCCCGGCGGTTTATTATGTGTTGGAGAGGTTGAAAGAAGTGGTGTAAAAGGGCTTTCCATTTTTTGGACTATTGCGACATATTTTTTTGCGAAGGCCAAAATGTGTAACCCCTGAATGGACTTAAGACCCTGTAAACCAATAAATTAAAAAAACAGGTGTAACCCCAAAATTTCTTCAAGTGTAACCCCTGCCGTGGTGGGGGCCTATTACATATACTTATATAAACCAACTTATACTGCCCGGCGAAAACCAAACCAGGGGACGTAAAAGGCCGATATTAGTTATCGCGGAAATAACCCTGAAAGGTGCCATTGGTAAATATGCGCTCGGTATTGGGGCTATCGAAATTGTACAACCGGCACTTAAAGTTGACAGTTACCATAATAAGCCTGAGCGGTTGGAGTGTGGGCAATCCATCTACACTTATAAAATTGATGTCGGTTTCGCTATTCATAATTTCAAAACTGTTTTGAGCATCTTGCTGGGGAGCTATGGGTGCGGTAAACATGGGTGGTTCGAACATGTAAGGCGTAGTATCTTTAATAATAATGGCCATGCCCTCGCGATAGGGGCCGGTCAACTGGTCAGAGCCTATCTGCTTAGTACCGGCGGTAAACAGGCTGTAAAAATCGTTGTCGTTTTTAATACGGTAGCCGGTAGAGGTAGAATCGAGCTGGCTGCGGTGAAATAGTTTGGTTACAGAAACAGTAGCCTGATGATTGCCATCAACATCCAGCAATTCACTATTAAATCGTATAAGAATACTATCTGCCGAAAGAACAAAAGTAGAGATGGAGGTTAGAGGGGTTAAATCGTAGGACGCGTTATTAGAATTATAATCTGCCTCTTTGTTGTAAGTGTTGCCTGCTGTGGTGTATTTTAAAATAAAGTGCGGCTGTGGCCAGGTATCTTTATTGCAGCCGGTGAAACAGGCAATGACTGCAATAAACAATGACAACAATATGTATCGGCTATGTAACATATAACAAAAAAATTTCCGCTAAGATAACGAGTTAATTTCATCTCAGCCTATGCGGAAGTCAGAGACTTCCGATTCATTTAAACTTCGAGGTGATCCTTCGGAACACCTCGAAGAACGAGCGGCCCCACGTCTAAAATACCTGCTGGCATGAAAGGGCTACTTGGTGATTTTTTTCAAAAATTCTCGTTATTTGGTAAATAAACCATATAGACAATGATTCTTAAAGATATAGAAGTAGGACGATTAAATACAAAGGAGCCACATGTTGTTCCATTTACTGATCCAATGCACTTATGCGATTTTTTTATCAGGCTTTTGGGGAAATATGATTCTGGAAAGGCTAATAAAATTGTTATCACTCTAATTGAGCCGGATTTGAAAGAATTAAATAGCTATCCAATAGAGCGAAATAGGCCCGTTTGTCCAGTGAATGTGATTATGTTTTATAGGGATTTCAACTTTGCTCACTACGATCAATCCAATAGCGTTACAGAGAAAAAGAATCTTTTATGGAATGAGCTATTTTTTTGTATGCTGTTGTGTTGCAAAGCCTTTGATTGGGATGAAAATTCTATCATCCGGACTTATGAAAAAGGGCTGGAGCTAAAATTGATTAATGATTATTTTTTTTCCAAGTGTAAAATTTCTCCTAATAGAAAGTATCAATGTAGAGTATTGTGCAGGTTTGACTTAGATTCATTTCAATGTTTTGCTGTATTTTATGATGCTAAAGGAGATGAGCTTGATAGACAATTACTATTAAAGGAATCTCCTTCCTTCGGTTGGTATGAGGCGCATAATTTTTCATCTGTAAAGTGGATTACATCGAACCAAATTGCATTATTTGATAAGTACAACAACAAATGGACGGCGAATAGTCCGGATTTAAAGTCTCTCTAAGCCTATGCCAATCGGCAACGGACTACGACCCACGTGGCAATGTAATACGCGCCGTTAACCAAGATGCCGTTCTTCGTGTTCCGCTGGAACACCTCGAAGAACTTAGAACGGGGAATTCCAAAAATTACCTAAAACAGGTAAAGCCATTACCGCCCTGTTTTCACTACCATACCCACAGGGGTGGACACACGGTGGACATCAGAATTTGCAAATCCCTAATAATCATTTATTTACAAATGACCATGGTGGACATTTTTCAAAAAACAACAAACTGTCCAGCGACTAAAGATGCGACCGATGGCATCTGCCA
>DATGXP010000233.1:0-5939 GCA_035298845.1 Chitinophagales bacterium | reverse complement strand
AGGTTTGATGCCGATATACGGCGCGCCGCGCTTAAGAATCTTAACCTGACCAAAGAAGATTTTCGTGTATCGGGTAAAATAAAATCAGATTTTATAGGTATTAAGGTAGATGATATTGTAGGCTCTGTTACACTGCGCGATGTACTGGTGTTTCGCGATACGCTGAATGCGCGGGTTAAAAACCTGACACTGGATGTAAAGTTGCTGGCCGGCCAGAACAAAGAAATAAAGCTTAACTCAGATTTTGCCGAAGGTGAAATGACGGGCAACTTCACCTTTACCCAACTACCAAAAGCCCTGCTGGCTTTTGCCCGCTATACGTTTACCAAAGATTATAGTGATACATCGTACATAGCCCCACAGGATTTTGCGCTTGACGTTCGGATTTTTGAGCCGGGCAACCTTACCCGCATTATTCATCCATCATTTTACATGATACGTAACTCGCACATTCAGGGTAGTTTTAATAGCCGCGAGCATGAGGTGAAGTTAACGGCTACAGTGCCGCAGTTAAAGTTTGGCGGCTACGATGCAAGGCGTATAGATGTGGCTGCTGCTTTTAAGAAAGGGGATATTGATTTTAGAACAGTGGTGGACAAAGTGTACGGCAAAGACAGCCTGATGATGGATACTGTTTCTGTAGTAACTAAAACGCAGGAGAATAATGATATACGGTTTGATGTTATGGTGGCTGATAAGCGGAGATTTAACTATGCAAACGTTACAGCGTATCTGACACCGCTGGAGGGTAAGGCAGTATTGCGGCTGGAGCCATCGGATATAAAACTGGCCAACTACAACTGGAAGTTTTTGCCCGATAACCAGATACTGATAGAAGGCAAAAAAGTAACTACCCGCAACCTGGTGTTTAAAACCGAAGACCAGACAATTTACATAGCCAGCTACCTTAAAAATGACACCTCAACTTCTCTTAAGTTAACACTGGATAATACCGATGTGGGCGACTTTACCGGAATTTTTACCCAAAAGATGAAAGACCTGAAAGGGGCTATGAACGGTAAACTGATAGTGGAGGATATTTTTTATAAACCTAAAGTGGTGGCCGATTTTGTGGTAAACGATTTTACACTCGGCAACCAACTGATAGGGGATATAAATATTGAATCGAGCCTGGATGATGCGGCCAAAAAACTGAATGTATACGCATCAGTAAAGAGCGTAAACAATTTTCTGGAGGCAAAAGGATATATATCTGTAGACCCGGCGCACCCCGGTTTGGATATAGATGTGAAGGCGCCGAAGCTGGGTTTGAACTTTTTGAATTATAAGTTTTTTGAGCGCTATGTAAAAGACTGCCGCGGCTATGCACGTATAGATGCCAATGTGCATGGCACTCTTAACAAGCCTTTGCTTTCAGGTAATGTTATTCTTACCAAAGATACGGTTACGGTATCTTTCCTCAATACTACTTATCACATAACCGAACTGGATGCTAAACTCGATGATCATGGGTTTAACTTTGGTAGCTTCTCGTTGTACGATATAAAGAACAATATCATTTATGCCAATGGGCGTATCAATCATGAAAGCTTCAGGAAGTTCGCGCTCGATTTGAATGTAACTACGCCTAATGCGCAGTTTATAAACACCACGCCAAGGCAAAGTCCTAATTTTTATGGTGTAGCCTACGGGGCGGGCAATGTGACCTTTAAGGGTGATATAAGTAGCCCGGTGATACGGGCCTATGCAAAAACGAAAGAAGGAACACACTGTCATATACCGGTTTCTTCATCCTTTGAAACGAACCGTTACACCTTTTACAAATTTACCGACCCCGGTAAAGATTATACCACTATACCAACCGCTGCGCCACAGTTAAAACTGAACGGTGTAAACTTTATACTGGAGCTGGAAGCTACCAGCGATGCGCGCATGGATATTATTCTCGACCCTGTGTCGGGTGATATGCTGACTACTTATGGTCACGGCTCGCTGAAAGTAGAAATACCTAAAACGGGAGGTACTACCATAAATGGCGATTATGAAATAGACCGGGGTAACTATATGTTTACGCTGCAAAGTGTGGTGAACAAGCGCTTTGAGTTAACGCGCGGAACAATCCACTTTTCTGGTGATATATACAAAGCTGGTATAAACGTAGATGCTACCTACCAGGCTAGGGCATCGGTGGCAGATTTGTTTGATGCTAAGGTGTTAGAACAAATGGGTGCAACTGCCAGCTCAGCAGCGCGGGGCCGGGTACCGGTAAGGCTTAACATGAACCTGTCGGGTGTATTAGAGAAGCCAACCATAGGGTTTACTATACAGGCGCTGGAGCTTGACCCGGCTATCAAGAGCTATGTTGACCAATCACTGAGTTTGCTGCGTACCAACGAATCGGAGTTGAACAAGCAGGTGTTTGGGTTACTCGTGATGAACCGGTTTTTACCTACGGGTAGCACCGGTGATGTGCTTACTAGTGGTAACTATGCAGGTGCTACCGCTGCCAACACGGTGAGCGAGTTTCTTTCATCGCAGTTGAGTAACTATTTAGGTAACCTGTTAGATTATTCAGGCAACAGTGCGTTAAAGAACCTGGATATTAATATTGGTTATCGCCAGTACGACCAATTAACCACCAAGGCCGATATATCTACTCCGGCGGTAGATACGCGAAGAGAGCTACAGCTGGCGTTGCAGCAACGCTTGCTTAATAACCGCTTAACCATTAATGCCGGTACCAATCTTGATTTTGGTAGCGCAGCGCAATACGATCCTAACGGACAGGGTGGCAACTCGGGTAACCGGTCGGTGATACCTACCGGCGATTTTCAGATACAGTATGCACTTACACCGGATGGTACGTGGAGCGCCAAGGCTTTTAACCGTACCAATTATGATTATTACAACTCGCGTAATACTAACCGTACCGGCGTAGGTATTGCCTTCCGCAAAGAGTTTGATAAGCCGAAGGAACTATTCACACGTAAGGAAAAAAAGCCCAAGAAACAGAAGCCGGAACCGTTGCCGATAATACCGCCTGCACCGCAGGAAAATAAAGTAGAGGAATTAAAGTAGTCAGAGTAGCAATTCTGCCTGTAGTTTCTCAAAATAAGCTGGTGTATGTTTCAACCGGCTGCCATACCAGCTAAACAGTTCACCATCTACCAGCATAACTTTCGAGGTGGGGCAGAATGCCTGAAATTCATCATAATGTTTCTCTGTAAAACGATAAGGCTCAGAGGATAGGAAAATAAAATCAGGTTGAAGATGGGAGAGTAGGTCTGGTTTAATTTCAGGGTAGCGCTCCTCTTTTTCAAAAACATTGGTTACACCAAAGGTATGTAGCAGGTGGTTTATAAAAGTGTTATTGGCGGCTACCATATACGGCTTGCGCCAAATGAAGTAAGCTGCGGTTTTGCCTCGTAATGCACTTACTGGTTTGTATTGGTTAAAGCCGGATTGAATTTGTTCTATCAGTTTAGCTCCTTCCTTTTCGCGGTTTGTAATGCGCGCTACCTCTTGCATCATGGCGGCATTATCCTGCAGCGTAAAAATATCGCTCATCCAAACCGGAAAGTGTTGCTGCAATTCTGTAATTCCCTCCAGGTAGTTTTCTTCTTTGTTGCCTATAACTAAATCGGGTTGCAGGCCTTTTATCTTTTCAATATCAAACTGCTTGGTGCCGCCGATTTTGGTTTTAGTGGCCACCTTATCTTCCGGGTGAATACAAAACCGGGTAATGCCGCAGATTTCTTCATCCAGGCCCAAATCGAATAATAGTTCGGTTTGGGAGGGGACTAATGACACTATTCGGCGTGGCGGAAAATTTATTTCTACGCTGCGGCCCATTTGGTCGGTAGAGTGCAATACCTGTTCTTTCATTACAAGGTAAAAATGGTAATTATTTACGGCTCGCTTTAGGCTGTTTTGCCCAATTTGTTTTATTTTGCCCCTATGCCACTTATACTCGATAAATGGGAACCACCAGTTTTAGATAAACCCGACTACTTCGACACAGTAAAGTATGTGTATAAGCACCTCACTTTCCATATATCGGAAGATGAGGCCTATACTATCTTAAATGCTTTTATCGAGCGGTGGGATAGCAGCGCGGGCCAGTTGATTAAAGAAGAGCAACTGGTAGAGCATGTGGTAGAGCAGTTGCGCAACAACTTTGATGTAATGCTGCCTAAAAAGAAGATTGAAAGCGTGGTGCATCTTATATTGGGGTACCTGCAGTTTACCGGTCATTTTTATCAACAGGAACTGAAACCGGGCAAGTGACCAAAGTACAAAGCTGGCTTTACGCATTTCGTTTGCGGACATTACCGCTTGCATTCTCCTCCATTATTACCGGTAGCTCGATAGCTTTTGCCGAAAACCGCGAAGGGTTTAAACCGGTCGTATTTGTATTGTTATTGGTTACTACACTATTACTGCAAATCCTATCTAACCTTGCTAACGATTACGGCGATAGCGAAAAGGGGACAGATAACGACGAACGCATTGGCCCTAAGCGCGCCGTGCAGCAAGGGCTGTTATCCTTTGCAGAAATTAAAACCGGTATAGTAGTTACAGTTATTCTATCGCTTATAGCAGGTATAGCCTTGATATACCTGGCTACACAGGGCCTGAATATCGGTTATGGTATTTTCTTTTTTGTATTGGGTTTGGGCGCTATTGCGGCAGCTATTAAATATACCGTAGGCAAAGGCGCCTATGGCTACATGGGCCTGGGCGATGTGTTTGTGCTTTTGTTTTTTGGTATAGTGGGTGTGGGTGGCAGCTATTATTTGCTGGCTCATAATTTTAACCCTACGGTTTTACTGCCTGCGTTTACTATTGGAGCATTTGCATCAGGCGTGCTAAACCTGAACAATATGCGCGACCGTGAGAGCGATGCCAAAGCAGGTAAAAACTCTTTGGTAGTTAAGATAGGAGGGGAGAATGCGAAGAAGTATCACACCGCATTAATTATAACCGGCTTTATCGCTGCTATAGTTTATGTATTGCTCAATTTTACATCGACTATGCAATTCTTGTTTATACTAACAGCCATTCTTTTTCGTAAGCATCTTGCTGCAGTTTGGAGGATAGAAAATCCCGTTGAGTTCGATCCTTTACTTAAGCAATTAGCTATTGGCACGTTTATATTCTCTATACTGTTTGCCGTAGGTATTATTGTAGGGGCGGCGGGGTAACACCAACACCCGTTCCGATAAATGGGATGAAACAAAAGGGGCTTAATACAAACAGTAAAAGCAAGAACGTTGGCTGTTCAAGTCCCCTTTAGGGGATTTAGTGGCCACTCTACTCAAACCTAATCGCCTTCACCGGCGATATCCGGCTAACCAACATAGATGGTATTATCAGCAACAATAGCGTAAAAACTATTGTTCCAATATTGAGAGACAATATCCAGCCCCAGCTAATCTCTACCGGTGCGTAGGTTAGGTAGTAGCTCTCCTGCGGCAACGTAATTACATGGAAATACTTTTGAATGAGGCATACTCCTAATCCAAACACATTGCCTGCCAATAAACCAACACCTATTATCGCCGCGCTGTAATACAAAAATATCCGGCGGATAGAAACATTGCTGGAACCAAGCGCTTTCATAATGCCTATCATGTTGGTTCGCTCCAGTATTAATATCAGCAGGGCAGTTACCATGTTGATAGCCGCCACAATAATCATTAGTGTAAGAATGATAAGCTCGTTCATGGTCTGCAGGTCTAGCCAATCGAATATGCCGGGGCTAATACTTTTGATAGTTTGCACATCCAGCTTAGGGTTGTTCATGCGGCTGTAAACTTCTTCGCCAATATTTTCCAGTGGGTCACGGCGCAGTTCTTCAAATTTTTCTTCGCTTAGCAGGCCGCCAAACAGGGTTAAAAAGTAAGACTGGCTGCGGCTTTTAAAAAGCGTTTCCTGTTTCAAAAAAACCTCGAACCCACCTACGGTATCTTTACCCC
>DATGXP010000232.1:0-3376 GCA_035298845.1 Chitinophagales bacterium | reverse complement strand
CTACAATAAGTTTGCGGGTGGTGTTACCAGCCCTCACAAAATAAACACCGGGTTGCCAGTTGGCTACCGGTAACTGCATAATTGCTACTGCCGGGCTAAAGAAAACCTGGCGGCCCATGGCATCATACACCAATACCTCCTCTGTGCTTGCAGCTGATTGCTGAATTACGCAACCGGTGCCTGATGATGATGGGTTAGGGAACAGGGTAAACTGAGGAGAGTTATCCATTCCATCTATACCAGCAAGGGGGTCATTCTTAACTACTATGGTATCAAAATCAACGTAGTAACCGGCGCCGCTACCAAACTGGCAGTGTATTTTGAATGTAACATTGCTACCGGCGTATTGCGACAGAAAAACCTTCTTTTTTACAAAGTTGAAGCTGGTGTTGTGGTTATCCATGTTAATAAGGAAAACGGTGTTGTAGTTTACGTTATCAGTGCTCAGCAATACTTTAATAGTATCACCTGCATCGAGATTTGTGGGGGTAGATGGATAAATGTTTTGGTCGATAATGCGGTAAGAGAAAGATAAGGTAGAGGTAGATGTCAAAGGGCCTATTAAAGGCGTAATGGTGCTATCCTCTGTTACAGCGCTGCTGAGTCGCGCCACCAGGCCTTTCATATCGTTTAGCCCGTGGTAAGACAGCACCTTCATGCCACCACCCCAACCGGCAGGCGGCTGGCTGTTAGGCAGTCCTTCGAAACCTTCGGCAAAGGGATAGGTTTGTGCTGAAAGGGATATGGTAAACGAGAGTAGTAAGAGTGTAAGAAGGTTTTTCACGTGCATAATTGTATGGGGTGAAAATATAAAAGGAAGAGAACTTATTGGTATGGTGACCGGGGATTAAACATCCGTAGTTTTTATGGTTACTGCATCTAAAGCCAATGTGTGATTTAAACTTCGGATGTTGTATAGCTTTCTATAAAACAAAAAAAGGCACCCTTACAGGGATGCCTTTCTAAAAATGAGAGAGTTGAATATTATTTAGTGATAGTTACTGTTTTGTTTACTGTTTCAGTAGCAGTTTTTACACGCACTACATAGTTTCCGTTTGGCAGGTTAGCTAAATCTACTGTTTCGTTGTCAGATGATGCTTTCTGGCTTTTAACCAGTTGACCGTTGTTGTTCATCACTTCGATTTGAGCACCTGTTTCGGCAGAGATGCGTAGAAAATCTGAAGTTGGGTTTGGATACAGGCTAACACTAAGCTTAGGAGCGTTGTTAGTACCGGCTGGTGCCAGCAGGCCGTTATTGTTGTTGTGGTTAGCAGATGTGCTTGTGTTGTGCATGCCACCTACGTTGATAGAACCCAGCTCGGTAAGTGTTTTTGTCATAGTAGCCTGGCAACCGAAACCGTCGGTTACTGTTACTACATAAGTGCCTGCTGTTAAGTTGCTGATATCTTCGGTAGTAGCACCGTTGCTCCATGAATAAGAGTAATCGAAAGTACCGCCGCGTGGAGTAAGGTTAATAGCACCATCGCTACCGCCCTGGCTGCTAACATGCACTACAAAACCGGTTAATGAAATTGCAGCCGGTTCGCTGATTACAATTGTAGAAGTAGATACCAGGCCGTTGTCATCATTTACAGTAACCGTGTAGCTACCTGCTGCCAGGTTGTTGATAGCCTGAGTAGAAGCTCCGTTGCTCCAAAGGAATGTATATGGGGCTTGTCCGCCTTCTAACAGCAGGTCTATATTACCTGTAGCTGCACCATGGCACTGCGGGCCATTGAAAATTGCCTTTATTGAGACTTGCTGTGCATTTACGCTGAAGGCAACTAACGTGATTGCGATTAGTAATAAGTTTTTCATGTTTTTGTTTTTTAAGGTATTGAGTTTTTAAAGTTTTTCCTTTCTGGTTTGTATACCGTGACCGGTGCTAAAAGGTTACAGCACAGATATAAACACTTACAATGTTTTAATTGTATGCCACCAGCGGCTAAAACGAATGCACTTATTAGCCAAAAGACTGAAAATGAAAGCAATACGAAATATATTGCAGGTTGTTTTACACAACATGAAACAGCACACACAAAGCGCGCATTGTTATAAATATGGGCAGAAAGGCTAAGGTTTTACCACTATCCCCTTTTCGAGGTTAACTGAGTTATTGTGGCAGCTGTAAATTTTGGCAGGATATCTTTCTATTAACTGGTAATTGTGCGTAGCCATAAGTACCGCAGTGTTATGCTCGCGGTTTATCTTAATAAGCAGCTTTACAATATCGTCGGAGGTTTCCGGGTCAAGGTTGCCGGTAGGTTCATCGGCTATAAATACAGGAGGGTTATTTAACAAGGCGCGGGCAATAACCAAACGCTGCTGCTCGCCGCCCGATATCTGGAAAGGCATTTTGGGTGAAAGATGCGATAACCCAACTTCGTTCAGCACCTCGGCTATCCGCTCCTCGCGTTTGGCTTTGTTCTCCCAACCAGTGGCACGCAATACAAAATCGAGGTTCTGCTGCACGGTTCTATCATTCAGTAACTGGAAATCCTGAAATACGATACCAATTTTGCGCCGCAGGTAAGGCACTTCTCTTTTTTTAATGGTCTTAAGATTGTAACCACAAACCATTGCTTCACCTTCGTTAACAGTTACATCGGCGTATAGCGTTTTAATAAAGCTGCTTTTGCCGGCGCCGGTTTTACCTATCAGGTAAACAAACTCACCCTGCTGCAATTCGAAATTCACATCACTTAATATAAGCGACTTGCCCTGGTACACATTTACATGCGAATAGCTGATTACGGTTTCTGCTTCCATGATACTTTAATTACAACGCACGAATTACGAAATACGGTATGAAAGGTAAAAGATGGGTTACTAACATAGCAGTTGTCAGTTGGCAGTGAATGCAGTGGGAAGTCGGAAGAGAAAATGCAAAAGGCAAAATACAGTTTAAGTAATGCCAGAACGCAGGCCTACTTAAACTATAGCCAGCTTTTTGTATTTAAAAAACACGAGGCTGGCTATAAGTATGGCTATCCAGTAAACCCATTCGGATGTCCAGATCCAGAAGGTGTTAACAAACGACATGTGAAACATAACCTGGAAGTAGGCGATATAAACCACTACTGCAAACACCTGTATGCCCAGCGCTTTGTAGATATCGCCCAGGCTTATTACCCCGTTAAAAATGATATTGGTAAACGACATGAGAATGAAAAGCACAAAAATGGCGGGCAGAACCTCAATAGCCAGTGGTATAAGGGCCGCATCCTGTTTACTGGTAAATATGCCAATACAAAACTGCGGGAATAAATAAATAACAATGCAGGAGAGTATGGCGAAAACCAAGCTAACTAAACTTAACCTGCGGATGGCAAGTTTTACCGAGCCATACTCACGCTGGCCTACCATGTTACTAATA
>DATGXP010000231.1:0-1889 GCA_035298845.1 Chitinophagales bacterium | reverse complement strand
ATTCTGACAGCAGTGTCGCTTTCAGGTAACTCAACTGCATTATTAAAAACCACTACCCCTTCTGCAATTTTTCTGCTGGCAATTTCCTGAACGTATTCTAAGGTCTTCTTCAAATGTAAACTGTCGCGCCGCTCCTCCTCTTCTATCTCAGTGCGCTTTTTTTCACTGATAGACAGCCTATCATTCGCACCATTAGCTACACTATTTTCCCGTGGCATTACATTTGGCTCTGGTCTGGCCATACGTTTACATGCTGCCATGCTTGTTACTATAAGCACAGCAAGAAATACAATTCGGATACTGATAACCATACAAAACCAATTTAGCGGCTTTCTTTTTAATTAACGTCCTTTATATTCGATTTATGATTACCTGGCAACTAAAACCCTTCAACGCCCTCTCCCCTACCGAGCTTTATAACATACTGCAGCTGCGCAGCGAGGTGTTTGTAGTAGAGCAAACCTGCCCCTACCTGGACCCTGATGGCAAAGACTTCAACTGCCACCACCTGATGGGGTATGTGGGCAGCGATTTAGCCGCGTACAGCCGGCTGGTAGAGCCGGGTATAAGTTACGATGAAGTAAGTATAGGTCGCGTAATAACCTCGCCAAAATACCGTGGTAAAGAGTTTGGCAAGCTGCTGATGCAGCAATCGATAGCAGAGATAGAAAAGCTATATGGCCCCGTGCCTATCCGCATAGGCGCACAGGCATACCTTAAAAAGTTTTACGAGGGCTTTGGCTTTGCTGATTTGGACCAGCCCTATATGGAAGATGGCATACCGCATTTAATAATGCTGCGGGGGTAATTGTATTGGCTGTTCAAGTCCTCCCCTTGGGGGAGGATTTAGGTGGGGGATGTATCAGGCATTGCTACACTTAATACATCTTCTGCTTCTTGCTGCTGTTCTTCCAGCCGGCTTCGCTTTTATACTCGGCGAAAAAGATTTTGATATCGGCCTCGCTTGCATACTCGCAAAAGAAGATTTTCTTCTTAGCCTCGCTGGCGTATTGGGTAAAAAACCAAACGCCATTATTATCGCCGGCATCGCTGGCATACTGGCCTTTGTAAACTACCAGGTCGGCTTCGCTTTTGTATTTTACTACATATACTTTTACATCGGCCTCGCTCTTATACTTTACCGAATATACCTTTTGTGCGGTAGCTGAATAAAAAGCGAACAGCATAAGTGCAACTGAAAACAATAAAGCTTTTTTCATACATGTTGTTTATGGATTAAAAATAAAAAACGAATGTAAGTGCCGTCACAATTATTTTGCGTACCCTAAAATTCGTTTTTTTAAAAACGAATTGTATTTTGCATTTGTAACCCTTTTGTAACCCTAACCCCTAATTATGAAAACTTTTTTACGTGTATTGTTATACCTCCTTATAGTGGTGGTAGTGGCCGTAGTAGGTTTTGTATCTTTTATACAGGTACGCGGCATTCCTAAGTATGAAGTAGATAAAATCGATTTCCCTCAGGTAGAAACAGACTCGAACCTGGTAGCCAACGGGCGCAAAATAGCGGCTGTGCAGTGTGTGGTTTGCCACCGCAACAGCGATGGAAAGCTATCGGGCCGTTTGCTGAATGAGCTGCCTCCCGATTTTGGCGAGATACACTCGGCCAACATTACCCAAAGTAAAGAGCATGGCATAGGCAACTGGACCGATGCTCAAATAGCTTATCTGCTGCGTACAGGTGTAAAGCCCGATGGCCAGTATCTGCCGGTTTACATGCCTAAGTTTCCGCACATGAGCGAGTACGATTTGAAGAGTGTAATTGCATTTCTTCGGTCGGAAGACGGCTGCGTGCAGGCTACAGAAATTAGGTATGGAGCCTTCGTTGGAGCTTGAGCAGCGCCAGGCTGGCCAGCCGCGTGGCGTAC
>DATGXP010000230.1:0-3330 GCA_035298845.1 Chitinophagales bacterium | reverse complement strand
TATTAGTAACGGCGTTAGGCGTTACACAGGCCGGCACGCCGGTACCTGTAAGTGTAAAGTTATAGGGGTTTTCATCGGCATCGTTAGTAACAAAGCTAAATGCCTGGCTGCTGGCACCCGATACCGGTGTATAGCGAATGGTAAAATTGGTGCTGGCGCCCGGTGCTAAACTGGTAGAGCCCGGTTGTGCAGTTACCGAGAAAGCGCCACCGGCAGTTAAAGTAGCCGGTATAGTTAAGTTAGCTGTAGCAGCAGCATCGTTGGTAATGGTAAACTGCACATCCAGTGTGCTGCCTACGTTTACCGAGCCAAACCCAAAGGTGCCGCCATCGGCTACGTTGGCGCTGTTGCTGGTGCGCACTACCGATATTTCGGCAGCAGGCGTAGCGGTAGTAGTACTAAGCGGGTTGCCGGTAGCATTGCTATTGTTAAACTTATAGTTGCCACTACAGTTGCGGTAGCTATATACTTTAAAATAATACGGAGTGCTTGCCGATAAACCTGTATTAATAGTAGCAGTAGAGCCCGTTACCACTGCGGCCACCTCATTATCTGTCCAGGGGGCTGCACCTGCCGCTGGCAGGCTGCCGGCATCAGCAAAAGTAAGGCCCGAGAAATCGTTATTCGTAGTGCGGATAGCTACCACATAGCCATCGGCCAGTGGTGCGGGTGTCCACGATAAACCTACCGATGTTGTAGCCAAAGGCGTTGTGTTGCTTAAAGCAGTGGCATTGGTGGCCGGGGCGCTACATGCGGCTGGTGTTACAAAACCCATTACCACAATATCGTTGCCGGTTCCATCGCCTATACCGCCACTGCCGCCGGTAGCCTCAGCATACATATAAAAACGGTAGGTAACAGCGGTTGTAGAGTACCCTTGATTAACATTAAAAGTGAAAGACTGTGTAGATGTATTATCAGTTATTGATTTTATCCCGTCGATATTGGCTCCATAGCTGTCAAGCGAGTTTCTGAGTGCAACTGCACTTGGCCCCGTGTTTGAGCGTTGAATATTAATAGTAATAGTATTAACCGAAAATTGATAGCTGGCCGAAGGCGCTACCACAATTTCCATATAATCATCCCCGGCTTCTGCATTGGTTATGGAGGTTAATGCCCAATCCATAGCATTAAAACGGTCGGCATTTGTACTGGTAGATAAGCCGGCACCACGTGTAATTGTAGATGCCTGCATATTGGTAGCATTTGCATTGGACCCTACAGAAGTTTCATCTCCGTTAATACCGGCAAAGTCGAATGTTACAAGCGCTGAAGGAGCAGCTGTAACTGTTAGCGTTTGGTCTACCGAAGCAGCAGCCGAATAATTAGTGCTACCTGCCTGCGAGGCTGTAATGGTAGTAGCACCTGCACCAACTATATGTATGTTGCCCAACACAATGGTTGCTACAGAGGTGTTTGAACTGCTATAGCTAACCGTGAGCCCTGAACTGGCTGTAGCCCCCGGAGCAAAATCAGCATCGGCTGTAGTTTTTGCGGGCAGTGGCCCAAAGGTTATGGTTTGGCTGGCCTGTGTAATGTTAGCCGTTAAGCCTGTTGGCTGCGTAAGCGAGTAGTTACCGGCCTGTGCGCCACCCAGTGTTAATGCTGCAGTTACGCTTATGCCATTGGCTACGTTTGCACTTGCAAAAGTTCCGCCACCCGAAACGGTGACTGCGTCGCCACTTTCTACACCCACCAGCGTAGCGCCGGTAATGGTTGCTGTGGTGTTGCCGTTATAAACTTTATTCTGTGCTACAGCACCGCTTACGGTTAATGCCTTTGCGGTAATGTTAGCCGTAAAGCCGGATGGCTGGGTTAAGGTATATTTAGCAGCATCTGCCCCGCCCAGGGCATAGCTACCGCTTAAGGTTACTCCAATACCGTTGGCTACGTTTACACTGTTAAAAGTAGCTGTTGGCGAACCCGTAACAATTACCACATCGCTGCCATACACACCCACCAGGGTAGGCGTGCCGCTTATAGTAGCTGTGTTAAGCTTATCGTATACTTTATTGGCAATGCTGATGCTGGAAATAGTAAGCGCTTTTTGCCCAATAGTAATTACCAGTGTTTTTGTATCGCTGCCGTTGCCATTGGTGGCGGTAATATCTACGTTGAACGAGCCGGTTTGTGTAGGCGTACCTGTAATTTGCCCGTTTCCGGTATTTACCGATAGGCCCGTTGGCAAACCGGTAGCATTATAACTTGTTGGGCTATTAGTAGCAGTAATAGTATAAGTAGAAAATGCAGTGCCATAAGTGCCGCTAGCGGTTAAGCTGCTGTTGATAGTAGGTGGAGCGCCACTTGCGGTGGTAGCGGCAGTAATAACATTTGAATTACCGCTGGCAAACTCGCCGACTGTATATTGCGAAGCACCTCTTACCCTATAGTAATACGTGGTACTACCACTTAAACCGCTTATATCTAAAAATGCTGTAGCCTGACCCGACACATACACATTATTGTAGCCCGATACAAAACTTGAAAAATCAGAAACAGTTGAAACATCAACTCTATACCCGGTTACTCCGGTTACTGTATTCCAGTTTGCCCTGAAGCCACCTGAAGATAAATTTGATGCAGCTGTTGCAGTTGGGGTTGATGGAATTGGATTTATCAGAAAATTATCAATATCTACCGTGCCCGAACCATTGCTAATTGCAAATTTCAAATCGGTTAATGTTTGGGCGATAGTTGTTGCGCCGATATCATTCAACTCTCTAGTAGTACCTATCCATAAATCATATTTATCATCTGCCACTGTTTCTTCATTCCCGTTAGGGGCACGATACTTTAAGTCCCCGCCAGAGTTATTCATTACCCATGTAATAGTTTGTGTGCCAGAATAATTTGCTGTATTTGCTGAATTGGTCAAATCACGCAGTGAAAACTGGCCCGCTGTAGTTGTCCAGTTTAGCCCAATTCTTGAATGCACAGAAGCATTAGCTTCGGCAGCATTATTTGTTCCAAAGCCGCTCCCTACCTGAAAAGCAGCCAGATTAGTTACAGCTGCGCTATTGCCCGATACGGTGAGATCAAACCTGTACATCAGGCTGGTAGGCGTAGGAGAAAAATCGGTTGTTCGCGAAAAAGCTCCAGCGTTGCCGGTACGAGCAAATCTTAACTTATTTGAGTTAATAGAAACCACTGTACCTGCACCTGATGTACTTAACGCATTAAACTGTCCGCTTGTTGGAGTAGTTGCATTTACATATGTTGCAAGGGTGTTGTTTGCAGAAAAGTCTTGCTCAAACAACTGCCCCCAACCATTCAGGTTAGCTAATAACAATACAACGGCAAACGCCAGGGTGCGTAATCCTTTTTTCATGG
>DATGXP010000229.1:0-1804 GCA_035298845.1 Chitinophagales bacterium | reverse complement strand
TGATGAGCGGGATGAGTTGCTTTATAAAAAAGAACTGGCAATAAAGCATGGCGCATCGGATGTGGAGGCGAACTTCTTAAGCAAACAAAATCAGAAGTTTCCGTATCACTTTACAAGTTTGCTATCAACTTATAATGGGCAGCCTTGCCTATTAGGGGTAGGTATAGATATTGCAGATCGCAAGAAAGCCCAGCGGGCACTTTTAAAACGCACCAATGAGTTAAATGAGCGCGTAAAGGAGTTAAATTGTTTGTATCGCATATCCGAAATTAGCTATAACCGCGATTTAAGCATTGAGCAGGTTGCCGAACAATCGCTGGATATATTAGCTTCCTCGTACCAGTATCACGAAAATGTATGCGTCTGTATTTGTTTTGATGGAGTTCGTTATCACAGTAAAAAATTTATTGAAACACCCTGGATGCAGCAGGCAGATATTGTATTGCAAGGCCAAGTAGCAGGCGATATCCGTGCGTACTATATGATAGAAATGCCACCGGCGGATGAGGGCCCTTTTTTAAAGGAAGAAAGGTGGTTAATCAACTCAGTAGCCCGGGTTATCAGTACTGCAACCGAGCGCAAACTGGCTGAGGAAGAAACCCGCAGGTCGCAAACGGAATTGAGGCAGCTTTCCGCTCACTTACAAACGGTCCGCGAGGACGAACGTACTTCTATTGCCCGGGAAATTCACGATGAATTAGGTCAGCAGCTTACCGGGCTAAAAATGGATGTTTCGTGGCTTAAAAAACTTACCACCGATTCGGTAGTTTTAGATAAACTACAGGGCATGTTGGCTTTGATTGATGATACCATAAAAACAGTGAGGCGCATCTCCAGCGATTTGAGGCCGGGTATATTAGATGATCTTGGTTTGCTATCGGCACTTGAATGGCAGAGTAATGAGTTTGAAAAAAGGACAGGTATTACAAGTGATTTTAATGCATTAGATATTACCGCAAGTTTTAGCCGAGATGTAGCTACCGGTGTATTTCGCATCTATCAGGAGTCGCTTACTAATGTGGCGCGGCACGCAAATGCCCAAAAAGTAAGCACTCTTATTGAGCAGAGGGATAATGAGTTAATCCTTACTATAACGGATGACGGTGTGGGTTTTGATATTTCCCGCGTAGGAGATAAAAAGACGCTTGGCTTGTTGGGTATGCGCGAAAGGGCTCTTATGTTTAATGGAAAGCTTACTATTGAAAGCCAAAAACAGAAAGGCACTATTATTATACTTAAGGTTCCACTTATTTTGTATTAAAATTAAACATCCTCCACACCATGAATATTCTTATTGCAGATGATCATGCTATTGTTCGCAAGGGACTCATTCAGTTGTTGTGTGAAGAATTTCGCACTGCTCAAATTACCGAAGCTTCAAATAGTATAGAGGTATGCGATAAAGCACGGGGAAAAATATGGGATATTATTTTGCTGGATATTTCAATGCCCGGGCGCAATGGGCTGGATGTGTTAAAGCAGTTGCGCTCTGAAGGGGTAAAGGCGCCTATACTTATGCTGAGCATGCACCCTGAAG
This sequence comes from Chitinophagales bacterium, assembly GCA_035298845.1. Classification (GTDB taxonomy): domain Bacteria; phylum Bacteroidota; class Bacteroidia; order Chitinophagales; family LD1; genus Bog-950. The sequence goes on along the minus strand of DATGXP010000229.1, from coordinate 267 downwards.
ACCAATATGCCCTGCGTGTACTTAAGGCAGGGGCATCTGGTTTTTTGAATAAGGACAGTGCCACAGAAGAGCTTATTGCAGCTGTGCACAAAGTGCTTTCCGGGAGAAAATACATTTCGGCATCCCTGGCCGAAAAACTGGCCGAAGGTGCTGATTTAAGCGACAAGCCAGGACATGAACTTTTATCTGACCGTGAAATGCAGGTGTTTCAGTTAATAGCTGCCGGTAAAACTGTTTCGGAAATAGCCGACACTATTTCGCTGAGCG
>DATGXP010000228.1:0-2291 GCA_035298845.1 Chitinophagales bacterium | reverse complement strand
GGGGCATTATACCGATAAAATTACCGTAGAAGACCTTGCAGATAGATACGCTATTGGCCGCCGCAGCTTTGAGCGCCGGTTTAAAAAAGCCACCGGCAACACCATAGTAGAGTATATGCAGCGCGTAAAAATTGAAGCCGCCAAGCGCAGCTTCGAATCGAGCCGGAAGAATATTAACGAGGTAATGTTTGATGTGGGTTATACCGATACTAAAGCCTTCCGCACTATATTTAAAAAGATAACCGGCCTTACACCTATTGAATACCGCAACAAGTATAACAAGCAATAAACTCAATCTCCTTGCTTTGATATTTGAGCCAGTATTTTGCCTCGCCAGTAAGTTGGTCGACCATCATTGTCAGGTTTAAACCGTAGGTCGAACATTGCTTTCATTTTTCCCGATTTCCATAAGTTCTTATCAATGGTTATTGTGCCACCTGTACACGGGAAATAAATTTCGCCATTGTTGCCTTTAATACTAAGCAGGCTTATTTGCACATAACATTTGTTATCTACCAAAAGCATTTCCAGGCTACAATGGCTTGCTGCATTGCAAAGCGAATAGCAGTAAACGCTATCTGAACTGACTTCTTGAGCTATTATATAATCGGAGCCAGCCCATTCGTAACAGTCAGTTTCACTTTTTAATGAATGATACTGGTGCGAGGTGTCCAGTGTTTGGTAAAAGGCGATAGCAGAATCTGCAATAACAATACCATTACTATCCAGCATTTGGTCTAACTCTGGGTAGAAGCCGGTATTAAAGTAACCGGCTCTACCGTCGCTTTTTAACTCAACATTATTCGGGTAGCTCCAACTTTCGCTAAACGCAAAACTATCGGGCAGGTTTTTGGCCCAAGTTATTTGTAACGGCACAGATTGTTTTATAAGTATGCTTTGCGCCGATAGATAACCAGTGCAAAGCATATATATAATAAGTGGAAGCGAGGGCCTCATAAATGTATAGATAGTTTATTTAAAATTAATATTGGTAGAGTAATCTACCATCCTTTTATATGTTTTTATGGAATTTGCAAAACGATTCATCCTATATCTAAACCTATAACCTATGGCAGATATAAGTAACACCGACAGGGGCAGTAGCAAAGGCCACAGCAAGCCCCGCAGTAAAAAACATTCCCTTAGGGTAGATATGACACCCATGGTAGACCTGGCCTTTTTGCTCATTTCCTTCTTCATGCTCACCATTGTGTTAACCGATGAGAAGGCACTAAAGGTTACGATGCCCAACAATACCGGAGAGCCAGATGATGTGGGCGAATGCCAGGTTATGCATGTATTGATAGACTCTGCAGATAGAGTATTTACTTACGAAGGCCTGGATGTAAGAGCCATGCAGCCCACCTCGTTTGATGCCGACCATGGGGTAAGGCAGGTATTGATGTCAAAATCGAAACTGGTGAGTAGCACCTGCCCTAAAGATAAGCACGGTAAACCGCGCAAAATGGTTTGCCTTATTAGCCTGCTGCCAGGTGCACATTACAGCAGCATGATTAATATACTGGATGAAATGGAAATAACCGGCACAGATGTATACAGTATGCAGGAGCCACTGGCAGCCGAGGTAGAAGAAGTAGCCGCCAAAGGCTTATTAGCCGATAACTCTGGTAAATAACATCAAGGATTATTTAGTGGTTTTGCTATTCATCTGCACACCCATTTTTTCGTATTCTATATCGTTAGGTTCCCACAGTTCGAGCTTGTTACCCTCCAGATCCATTATGTGCACAAACTTGCCGTAATCGTATGTTTCAATAGTATCTGTTACAGTTACCCCATCCTTTTTAAACTGCTGTACCAGCGCGGTAAGGTTTTCTACCCGGTAGTTTATCATAAACTCTTTGGTAGAAGGCTCAAAATATTTTGTTGTTTCCTTAAAGGGGCTCCATTGGCTAAAGCCTTTCTTAGTACTGTCTGCGCCTTGGTACCATTCGAATACAGCGCCGTATTGGTTGGTATTTAAGCCCAGGTTTTTCTCATACCAGGCCCTTAATGCTTTAGGATCTTTGCATTTAAAAAAGATACCGCCTATGCCGGTTGTTTTTCTTGTTTCGGTTGGCGAAGTGGCTTTGGTAATGATAGTTTTGAATGCAAACCCAAAACAGAAGGATACTGCAAGGGCAAGGATGGTGAGGCTGGTTCTTTTCATATTGCAGGATGTTTGGTTTTAAACACAAATTGTACCTTAAAGAGCCGGTAAAGGATGTAAGTTAAGAAGGTTCCGCTTTTACGGGGCCTTTTTGTGAAGCTTGCGACACGGTTAGTAAACT
>DATGXP010000227.1:0-5080 GCA_035298845.1 Chitinophagales bacterium | reverse complement strand
AGCACCATCTAAACCATTATTACCGGTAACACCCTGTAAGCCGGTTGGGCCTTGCGGGCCGGTGTTACCAATTACACCGTCGTTACCGGTGGGACCAATAGGACCCTGAGGGCCTGTGTTACCTGTCTCGCCTTTTGCACCGGTTGCACCATCTAAACCATTAGCACCGGTGGGGCCTTGCAAGCCTTGTGGGCCGGTAGCTCCCGTTAATCCATTCAAGCCGTTTTGCCCTGCTACACCCGTTGCACCCTGTGGGCCCTGCGGACCGGTTGCACCATCTAAACCATTGGCACCGGTAGGGCCTTGCAGGCCAGTGTTACCGGTTGAGCCCGTAGGCCCCTGTGCTCCAGTTGCACCGGTTACACCATTGGCGGCGTTGGCAGCGTATAACGCATAAGGCACACTCATTAATTGCGATGTACCCATATCTGTATAGTTATTACCACCGTTTACATCTATCTGCACCTGAAGGTATTTATCTCCGGTGCCCCAGTTTACAGTAGATAAACTTGCCTGGCTGCCCAATACATAATTTATAAGCCCAAACTGTTTGGTGGTGGCGGTGGTTGTTTCCTGAAAAACCACTTGCCCGTTAGGGGTACCATCGTGTATTTGAAACCGTACGGAGACCACTGTGCCTTGAGGTAAAGGCTGCCCTTGCGCATTACGCACTACGGCCTGGTAGTTTACCCCTTGCGGGGCTTGCGCTACTGCGCTATAGCACACAATGGCAAGTATTATAGTTGTAAACAGATACCTATAAACACTATTTGCTATTACACGGGGGTAAAATGTATTTTGTTGCATACAATGGTTTTAACAACGCAAAATTATTTGCGGGCACCTGCCCCCGTAAGACAAATAATCGCAGTTTTCGAACGGCTGAATTAAAGTATGTGGCAACATTTGTTTTGATTTGCAGGGCAAGCATTACCCTATTATATGGCCAAAAAGGATAACCTGATACAGCTGATTGCCAGCATGAGCCCGGCCGAGAAAAGGCAGTTTAAACTGGCCTGTAGTGTAGTGCCCGGCGATAAGCGCTACCTGAAATTGTTTGATGCACTGGAAGCCGAAACAACTTATAACGGCGCGGCATTATGCCGCCAACTGGGGCTTACCGCCAAACAACTGGCCGATGACAAACATTACCTTAACCGTGTGCTGCTAAGCAACCTGCGCAGTAACGTACCGCTTGAAACCGATGCCGATATTTTATATAATGAATTTGAAGATGCCCGCCACCTGGTTCGGCGCGGCCTTTATACTTACGCAGCCGAAATTGCCGAAGCTACTCTAAAACAAGCCCGCGCCGGCGAACATTTTGAGTTAATGTATAACCTGCTATCGCTGCTGCATACCTGCTACAACCACCAGCAAAACTACAAGCGCATGCACAGCATAGGCGAAGAGTGCAGGCAACTGGCAGTATTAAGTGCCGAACGTAACGAGATGAGATGGATAACCGGCATGGCTTCGGATTTTAGTATAAGCAAACATGGTGAAAGCGGTAGTTACGACAAGCTGATGAAGCACGAACTGATGCAAAAACAGCCGGAAGATTTGAACAGCGAACTGGCCCGCGCCGAGTGGTTTGCTACTACACATAGATACTACTCTACCCGCTCGGCCCGGGAAGAAACCTACCGGGCCATATTACGCGAGTGGCAGTACTATCAGAAACATACCGATGTAAAACGCCGTTTTCCGCGGATATATATACTTGCCAGTACGCGTATGATAAATGCCGAATATGCTATTAAGAACTACAAACGTATGCAGCAACTGGCCGAGCAACTAAAACTGGAAGTAAAAGGGCCGGCCATTAAAATAAGCAAAGCGCAGCAACAGTATTATGCCGACTATGCCGATGTTATGCTGTTATTAGCCCTGCACGGCCAGCACCAGAACGAAAAGCTGCTGGAGGCCGCCGCGAAAATGCATTATGCGCGTATGCCTAAATACCAGGCTATGTACCTGTTTTACCAGGCAGCAGCCTTGCTTAATTTACAGCGCCCAGCTGCAGTCGTAGATAAACTTGAAGAACTACTACAACTGGGTAATGATGTAAACCCCGATTGGCTGGGTGTAGTTCGCACCATGATAATACTGGCGCAATACGATATGGGCAACCACCAGATATTGCCGCATTTGGTGCAGAGCACTAAAGTATGGCTAAAGCGAAACAAGGTATTTGACAAAGAAGATGAACTGCTTTTTAGCCTGCTGGCGGCTATTGTAAAACCCAACACTGCGGCAGCACACAAAAGTGCGTGGCAAAAACTTATAACAGCAATAGAAGGAGGCAAACTAACCTATATATGCGATACGCTGCACTTTGAGCAGTGGGTGCGCAGCAGGGCGGGTAATGTAAGAGTGGTGGCCCGGTAACAATTGCCCGGTTAAAAAAGCCGCACCTTTCCCAGATGCGGCCTTCACACTCCCTCTTATTATCTTTTATAATAAACCCAGCAGGTTATATTTAGTTGCTTCAAAATCCAATACATTGCCATTCATACAATACCGCTTGCCGGTAGGTGCAGGGCCGTTATCCTCCCCTCGCAGGGTATCCGCCAGTGGCACTCTGCATCTCCTGACCGCTACACCATACTCATTTGCATTTACCGCTCCATCGGAGCCGTCTGTTGGTAGAAAAAGTAATGAGTTGTATTGCGCGCCGTAGGTGCCGCCTGTTTCAACCCACGTTTACGCAGGGGAAACATGAGGTTACATTCGTTTCCCCACTATCTTATTACTGAGATTAAAACGAAAAGAAAGCATTCAGGCAGGGAACCACTAAATCACCATTATTTTTTTTATAATAACAGAGCCCTTATTGTCTGTAATCTGCACTATTTTTAATCCAATATTTTGAACTGGCAAACAATAGCGCGTTTGAGGAAGTATATTGCTACCCTCTAACAAAGGCTTACCGGTTATATCAAAAACAGCAATATCGAAAGATTGATACTGTGGGGATTCAATGAATAAATCAATGGTGCTAGAAAGCTTGTTGTAGTATACTAAAGCATTGATTTCTTTTTTTTGAAGGAGAGGGCTGTTGTTGAAGTTTGAGGAAAGGAATTTAATAGAATCTATATACTCAGTACCACCGCAACCAATATCCACTTTGTAATTGCCGGTTGTAAAAACTTTTATCGTATCTAATCGACTGCCTAAAAATACAGTGTCATTCAAATAGTAAAGTTCTGTATAAATAGCACCAGTGCCGTTACCTGTGTAAAAAAGCAATAAGGTATCGCCTTCATTGAAATGCCAGGTATTATTACCGGCATTATAAGTGCAGTTCCCGCTTACGCCTAAGGAGCCTAAAACATAATTACACCCGCCATAGGATGGAAAGGTTTTAAAGCACAGGGCTAGGCTAAACAAAGAAACAATGGTTAATTTCATAAGCAGGTTTTCTTTCAGACTGCTAAACGTGATGTAGTCTACATTATTGTCAAATTTAATAACTTAGGTGTTTTGCAACCACACGACTGCTGCATTTTCTCAATACTCATTACTAACTACTCAAATACTACTTCCCCCAAAACAATTTCCCGCCCTTTCCGTAAACTATATTACATTTATGTAGTATGAAGTGCTGGCTGCTAATCCCCCTTATTGCGCTACAGGTACAGGCCCACTGCCAGCAGTTGGCCCGGCAGCAACTGCGCATTATGTTTCTGGCAGCTACCGAGCGCAAAGGTGCGCTGGATACCCTGGCCCGAAAGCTGGAAACCATCCCCAGTAAAAACCCAACCGAAGAAAGTTATTACGGCCTCTGCAATGGCCTGTATTGCAACTACGATGATGGCAACTGGGCCAAAATGAAGCACGTAATTAAAGCCAAAAACCACCTGAACAGCGCCGTAGACCGCGACCCTAAAGACCCCGAACTGCGTTTCCTACGTTTTATGCTCGAGCACTTTTTGCCCTCTTTTCTGGGTTTTAACAAGCACATACCCGACGACCTGGCTGTAGTATTTGCCAACCCCGGCTTTATTGACGATAACCCCGCCCTGAAAAAGAAAATAATGGACTTCATCCTCTGGACCAAGCGCTGCACACCCGAGCAGGCCAAACTGGTTCAGCGCCAGTTAGATGAGCTAAACCGAAAAGTCGGCCCCGCAATGGTAAAAGGTAACTGATTCAAGTCGCCTTATACTGCAGCCTTTTGCGAATAGCTATAATATTCCTCACACTCCCCAAAAATGATTACCACATTACTCTCCACCACTATACCATTACCGTTTTTGGTAATCTCATAATATTTTATCCCTGCCGGGTACCGCGCCTGCCGTATCTTTGTAGTTGCCTTCCATTTTACCGCTCTTTCGCATCTATAGTATCTTAGCCCCATCAGGTAAAGGCATTACCATTTTTAGCTAAAATCTTATTTTGCCAAAAGCCAGGGTGGGGTAGCCACAGAATTTTGTAAGTTGTTCAAAAACAATAAAGTAAGTAAGCAGGGGGGTAGCCATTTTTCAAAAAACAGGAAAATCAGCCGTACCTGATTAGGATTTAAAAGAACCTGCACCAAACCCCGCTAAAATTCATTTGAAAATGTGGTGTCGGATTGTATATTTGCGCGCGTTTTAAAAGGCCTTTTTTCTATTTAAACTAATATCAAATTAACCAATAACGTTTATGGCAGATGTAAAACCCGATGAAATTTCATCGATACTCCGCGAACAGCTTGCAGGTTTAAAAACCGCAGCGGAACTGGAAGAAGTAGGAACCGTATTACAGGTAGGCGACGGTATTGCCCGCGTTTACGGACTAACCAACGCCCAGGCGGGTGAGCTGGTTGAGTTCAACAACGGTATTAAGGCAATCGTACTTAACCTGGAAGAAGATAACGTGGGTGTGGTATTGATGGGACCTTCGGAAAAAATTAAAGAAGGCGATACGGTAAAAAGAACCGGTGTAATCGGTTCTATCAAGGCCGGCGAAGGCCTGGTAGGCCGTGTGGTAAACACACTGGGTGAGCCGATAGATGGCAAAGGCCCTATCAGCGGACAACTATACGACATGCCACTGGAGCGCAAAGCGCCGGGTGTAATTTACCGCCAGC